>CAIXDN010000057.1 GCA_903918235.1 Candidatus Uhrbacteria bacterium | reverse complement strand
CGATTAAGACAAATTCTCCCTTAGAGCTGGTAGCTTGAAGCTGTTTGATGACCTCGTCAACGGTCCCGCGATACATCGTCTCATGCATTTTGGTGAGCTCACGCCCAACAAAAATCTGACGATCCTTCGCCAAAACCAAAGCCAACGCTTCCAAGGTCTTCACGATACGATGCGTTGATTCAAAAAAGACCGTCGGGATTTCTCGCGCCTGCACTTCCGCAAAAAACGTCTGTCGTCCCTTCTTATGCGGCACAAAACCGGCATACACAAAATCATCCATCGCAAATCCGCACACAGAAATCGCCGTCGTCAACGCAGAAACGCCCGGAATCGGCTCCACATGAATTCCCGCCTTAATACAAGCCTCAACCAGCTTACCACCCGGATCATTCACTCCCGGCGTCCCGGCATCAGAAACATAAGCAATCGACTTCCCCGCACGGAGCTCGCTCACAAGACGCTCGATAGAACGCTCAGTCGAGTGTTCATGAATCGCCATCAAAGGCTTTTGAATCTCATATCGAGCTAACAGCTTAGAAGTCACGCGTGTATCTTCACAAGCGATCGCATCAACCTCTTTCAAGGTACGCAAAGCTCGAAGCGTCAGATCTTCAAGATTGCCGATAGGAGTGGCGACGACGCGGAGGGATCCAGACATAATTGGAAGATTTACCTGAAAAATCGTATCATGCCAACATATGACTCGCACGTTTCCACTTATCGCCCTCACAACTTCCATCGCTTTACTCGGTTTTGGCTGTCGTCCGCCTGCAACACCAGAGCCAATAGCTATACAAAACGCCCCAATAGCAACAGAAGAAGTCGCAGTACCGACACCAACCGATTCAAACACAAATGAGCCCCATGTCATAGATCAAGAAGGTCCATCCGCAGAAGGCTTGATTGCGCGCCAAGCCCTCAAAAACCTATCGCTCGCAAAAACCTATCGTACAACCATGACCGTTCCAACAGCAAACGGCATAATGAAAACATCCGCAAGCATCAACCGCGATCAAGGAATGCTTGGGCGACTAGAAATTCCAACCGGACAAGAAGTAAAATCCGCAGAAATTTACATTGCAAACAACGTCATTCTTTTCCGAGAAAACAACGGCTCTTGGAACGATATTTCAACAACAGAAGAAGGAAAGCAATTCACAAGCCTTTTTAGCAACGTCCTCACTCCAAATAGCCCCGATACATCCCTCGTGATCAGCGACAATGCACGCACCGTAGAAATAAAAGACGATCCAAGTGGCTGCAAACTCTACGTATTAAGCCAAGTAAATGAAGCCGGAGAACGCGTCCCTTATAACATCTGTATAAAAAACGACATTCCTACCTACGTTTCTATTCAAACCGCCGTCGGCATACTGACCACAACCTATACAGATATCAACGGCTCCGTGGACATTCAACGCCCACAATAAATATTGCGCAGTTAGCAGTCTCTGTGGTAGAGTGCTAATAACACTATGCTTCCACAGAATTTCACCACAAAATCACAACAGGCTCTTCAGCTCGCTCAACAGCTCGCGCTGAGCAATGGCCAATCCGCCTTAGAACCAATCCACCTCCTCGCCGCCCTTCTGGAACAAGAAGATGGCGTTGTTCCGGCGATCTTAAAAAAACTCGCCACCGATGTCCCCTCACTCAAAGGTGATATCGACGACACATTGATTAAGCTTCCAAAAACCCAAGGCATGGGTGGGCTCGGCCAACTCTACCTCACGCCAGAAATTGGAAACACCCTGCAATCCGCCGAGCGTGCCGCCAACCAATTTAAAGATTCCTACATCTCCACAGAGCACCTCCTTATCGCTCTCGCTGATAGCGAAGATGAAGTTTCCCATATCCTAAAACGCTACAAAGTCACGGTCGATGAAATTCTCAAGGCACTCAAAGATGTTCGCGGCAACGTAAAAGTCGATTCCCCGGAACCAGAAAATTCCTATCAAGCTCTAGAAAAATACGCCCGCAACTTAACTGCGCTCGCTCGCCAAGAAAAACTCGATCCTGTCGTTGGTCGTGACGAGGAAATCCGTCGCGTCATGCAGATCTTGTTGCGTCGTACAAAAAACAATCCGGTTCTCATTGGTGAAGCCGGTACCGGTAAAACGGCCATCGTCGAAGGACTTGCTCAACGCATTGTCGCGGGCGATGTTCCAGAATCACTTCTTGATAAAGAGGTCATGGCTCTTGATGTTGGCGCACTTGTTGCCGGCACAAAGTTTCGTGGAGAATTTGAAGAGCGATTAAAAGCCGTTGTACGAGAAGTAGAAAAATCCGCCGGTAAAATCATTTTGTTTATCGATGAATTACACACGCTCGTCGGCGCTGGCGCTTCCGGTGAAGGCGGATCGCTTGATGCATCAAACATGCTCAAACCGGCTTTGGCACGCGGTGAGTTACGTGCACTCGGAGCAACAACACTTCAAGAATATCGCAAACACATTGAGAAAGATCCAGCCCTCACACGTCGCTTTCAACCAGTCTTTGTCGATGAACCAAGCGAGGACGACACACTCGCGATGTTGCGTGGCATCAAAGACAAATATGAAGTTCACAGCGGTGTGCGCATCACCGATGGCGCTCTTATCGCCGCCGTAAAACTCTCAAGCCGCTACATCACAGATCGATTCCTTCCAGACAAAGCCGTCGACCTTGTCGATGAGGCCGCTGCCGCTTTACGCATGCAGATCGATTCACTCCCAGAAGAACTCGACAAGCTCAAGCGAGAACTCATGAAGCTTGAAATAGAAAAACGTGCGCTCTCAAAAGAAGACGACGCAGAGTCCAAAGAACGCCTCACAGAGGTAGAACATCGCATGGCGGAGGTTCGAGAAAAGTCCCAAGGAATGGAAATGTCTTGGAAAGCAGAGAAGGAACAAATTTTAGAAATCCAAGTCGCAAAAAAAGAACAAGAAGCCTTAAAGACAGAAGCCGATATTGCCGAGCGTCGTGGTGACTTGGAAAAAGTTTCGGAAATCCGATACGGAAAAATTCCAACCATCGCAAAAACCCTCGCCGATGCGGAAGCAAAATTAAAAGAATTCCAAGGCAAGCGCGGACTCTTAAAAAATGCCGTGACCGATGAAGACATTGCTGGTGTTGTCGCGCGCTGGACCGGAATCCCTGTCACACGCATGCTCGAGTCAGAAGGCGCAAAACTCACCAAGCTAGAAAGCGAATTACATAAGCGCGTGATCGGACAAGATGAAGCGGTAAAAGCCGTCTCCAACGCCCTCCGTCGCTCACGCGCTGGCATCAGTGAAGATAAGCGTCCAATCGGATCATTCCTCTTCCTTGGTCCTACCGGTGTCGGAAAAACAGAACTAGCAAAAGCGCTCGCAGAAATCATGTTTGACGATGAAGAAGCCATGGTCCGCGTCGACATGAGCGAATACGGAGAAAAGCATACCGTCTCCCGCATGATTGGCTCCCCTCCTGGCTACATCGGCCACGATGAAGGCGGTCAGCTCACAGAAAAAATTCGACGTCGCCCTTACTCCGTTGTCTTGCTCGATGAAGTAGAAAAAGCCCACCCAGACGTCTTCAATACTCTCCTCCAAGTTCTCGATGACGGCCGACTCACCGATGGAAAAGGCCGCACCGTCAACTTCAAAAATACGGTGATCATCATGACCTCAAACATCGGATCCGACCTCATCCTCGACTTTGGAAAAAAGCGCGGAGAAATTGGCTTCAACGATGGCGAAGATGAAAAAACATCTAGCGCCGAGAACATCAAAGCCCTCGTCCTGGAGCGTCTCCGCGATCACTTCCGACCGGAATTCTTAAACCGCGTCGATGAAATCGTCATGTTCCAATCATTAGAGAAAAAAGATCTGACACAAATCGTCGATCTCCAACTCGCGGAAGTCTTAAAACGCCTACGCGCAAAAAAGATCGACATCGAGTTCACGGAAAAAGCCAAAACCCTTGTCGCAGAAAAAGGCTACGACCCAAGCTACGGCGCCCGTCCTCTCAAACGCGCTATCCAAGATCTCATCCTCGATGAACTTGCTCTCAAAATCGTTGAAGGCTCCATCAAAGAAGGCGACAAAATAAAAGTCGACGCGAGTAAAGATAAAATCATCATCAAATAAAAGAAAACACCCTCGCGAGATGAGCGAGGGTGTTTTTAATCCAACATCTATTTCACATCAAACGTCGTTCTGACGATAGACGTGATTTTCTTTTCTCTTGTCATCGTGTCATAGGCTCCGTAATCAGAGATTTCCGTCGAGTTCACAGCCGTCACCTGAAAAACACCCATGCCAGCGCTCCGAAGCTGCCCAAGTTGAGCTCCGGTCGCTTTCACGATGCGATCCGCTCGCTCTTTTGCATTCTTCGTTGCTTCATCAAGCATGTCTAATTTTAATTGTGGAAGTGTTGCAACGTAATATTCAGGATTATTTGAAGCAAGCGAAATACCTTTTTCCATCAAATCAGATGTGGCGTTTTGAGCGAGTGCGGAAACAGCATCAACATCTTTTGATTCAACCGTGAAACTGCGCTGAAAAGAATAACCAACCAATAATCCTCCATTACAAGCAGGATCCCCTGTTTTAGAAGAAGCGGAATATGCATCAATCGACTGACAAGAAGGATTGATATTTGGCGCCGACCAAGCGATCTGATTCTGACTTACGCCTTTAGAAATGAGATAGTCTTCTACGGCCTTAGATTGACTCGTTAATAATCGTGAACCTTCACGATATCCGGCAACATTCATCGACAGCCCAAGGGAAGCCGACCATTTCACCACATCGGACTGCACAATGCGTTCTGCTGCTCCTGTAACAGAAATCGTATCATCCGCATGTTTGCCATCCGCATAAGCTCCAGCTCCAACAAAACTAACAACGACGAGAGCGACCGCTAAAGCGAGTCCCGCAAAACCACTTGTACTAAAATAATATTTTTCCATAACGTAAGAAAAAATTAATTTGCTAAAAACACTGCTACCGTCGCTGCCGTCTCTGCGCGCAAGACGCGCGCGCCCAAATCCGCAATCATCGCACGCGACTCAATCGCGATCGCACGCTCCTCAGGATCCCACCCACCTTCCGGCCCGATAAACAAAGAACACACCTCTCCTCCTCCGGTATAACGCTTCCCACCAATATCAAAAAAATACATCGTGCCCACTTGAGTGGCTTCTTCAACAGCAGAGAGGAATGGCATCGGTTCCACAATCTCCGGCACACGTCCTCGTCCACTCTGCTCCGAAGCCTCACGCGCAATCTCTCGCAATCGTTCAATCTTAACGCCCTGTTTCACCGTCCGTCGCGTCAACATGGGAACGATACGATGAATCCCACATTCCGTTGCTTTCTGAACGAGCCACTCAAAATTTTCACGTTTCAAAATGGCCGCATACAGCGTCACCGGATGCCGGGATTCCGTAGGTACGACCTGTGCCTCCTGCATTCTCACGAGCATCAATTGATTTTTAGAAACATCTCCCACGGTATACAACGCCTCCATTCCATGACCGTCGCACAACATAACCTCCTCACCCTGATGCAATTTCAACACATGCGACATTTGATGTGCCGCATCACCTTGCAAAACGATCTCCGTAAAACGGAGATCGTAAGGACCAATAAATCGATGCCGTTTCATTATTTACCCTTAATCTCATTTTCAATGCTCTTCCACTGACCCATAAGAAACTTGCGTACCTCTGGAATCTCCTTTTGTGCAACCTCCTTTGTCTTTGCGTAATACGCAATCATATGTTCAACAATATCTGCGTATTTTTCCTTACTCATCTCTCCAGCAACCTTGATCTTTTTCTGAACCTGCTTTTGCAATAGCTGCGCCTTCTTCATGGCATCGCGTGTAAGCACCTTGCCTTTACGCGATTGAAGAAACAAACCAGCAGCCAAACCAAGCGCAGCACCTGCGGCCAAACCTGCACCAATATGTGATGATGACGTCACTGTAGACGGATTCTTTATTTCAGCCATAAATTGATCAAAGAGAGTTAATGCTCACATTGTAACGACATGCTACGATCACCGCAACACTATGTATGACTTCATCGCCATCGGAGACTCAACACTCGATGTCTTCCTTCAAATAAACGAAGCCTCTGTCTCATGTCAAATCAACAAGGAACAATGCCTCTTGTGCTTAGAATATGCAGAAAAAATCCCTGTTGAATCCGTCGTAAAGATTCCTGGAGCTGGCAATGCCTCCAATGCCGCCGTTGGCGCAAGTCGTATGGGGCTAAAAAGCGCAATCGTAAGCGTTCTCGGAAAAGATGAGGTCGGAAAAGAAATCATCGCTGGTTGGAAAAAAGAAAACATCGGAACCGATTACGTACGATTCGATGGAAAACACGATACCAACTATTCAACGGTGCTCAATTACAAAGGAGAACGCACGATCCTCGTCTACTCAGAAAAACGTACCTACACGCTACCAAAACTTGATGGAGAAAAGTGGGTCTACTACACCGCCCTTGGTGCAGGACATGAAAAGCTGGAAAAACAACTACTCACACATCTAAAAAAACACCCAAACCAACAGCTCTGCTTTAACCCAGGAACAGGCCAATTACGTCGTGGCCTAGAATCCATAAAACCCGTCATCGCACGCTCAACTATTTTTGCGGTAAATAAACAAGAAGCAGAGCTACTTCTTGGCGATGGTGAGCGACCAACCGTCAACCTATTAATCGCCTTAAAGCATCTCGGACCAAAAATCGTTCTCATCACCGATGGACCAAATGGCTCACACGCAACCGATGGAAAAACCATCTGGAGCATGGGAATCTATCCGGGACCAAGCATCGAGCGTACAGGTGCTGGCGATGCATACGCCACCGCCTTTACCTGCGCCATACACCTCGGCAAATCCATCCCAGAAGCCATGCGCGCCGGTAGCGCAAATGGCTGGAGCGTCGTCCAACATATCGGCCCACAAAAAGGACTACTCACCAAAACAAAAATGCAAGCCACGGTAAAAAAATTCGCTAAAGTAAAAGTAACATCAAAACCAGTCACAATCACCTAAAGCCGCGCCACGTGAACCGTAAGCAAAAAGCCGCAGCTTTCGCTACGACTTTTACGTGGTGCCCGGGGCGGGAATTGAACCCGCACACCCTTTCGAGTTAGGGATTTTAAGTCCCCCGCGTATACCAGTTCCGCCACCCGGGCATGAACAAGGTTCTATCATGCCTTCAATTTTTTGTCAGTAGGTTTATTTTGTTGACGCGATCGCAACCACTCGATCAATACCGGCATAACAGAAACAAAGATAATACCCAGAATCACAAAGCTAAAATTATGCTTTACCGCTGGAATATTGCCAAAAAGATATCCCCCAACAGTAAACAACCCAACCCACAAAGACGCACCAATAACGTTATAATGAAAAAAGCGTAGATAATCCATCTTCGCAATTCCAGCAGTAAATGGAGCGATGGTACGCATGACTGGAACAAAACGAGCTAACACAATTGCTTTAGCACCATATTTCGCATAAAAACGGTTAGCTTTCTCTAAATGCTTTTGATCTAAAAAGCGTGACAGAGACCCCTCAAGAAGCTTCAAACCAACCTCTCTCCCAATCCAATAATTCAACGCATCACCAGCAACCGCTGCAACAAACAAGACAACCAACAATGCCCATAAATTCAATGCTCCAAGAGAAGCGATGGATCCAGCAGCAAACAACAGAGAATCCCCCGGTAAAAATGGAGCGATCACCAAACCCGTCTCACAAAAAATAATGAAAAATAATGCCGCATACGACCAATAACCCGCCATCGTAACGAGCTGAGACAAGTGCTTGTCCAAATGAAGAAACAACTCAATAATTTGTAACATGGATTGCATACTGCCAGAATCGAGAGACTTTGTCTTGCAAGAACAATTGCGCTAATCTTCTCTCGAACAAATATGGAACAGAATCTTGAATCTACAGAGGATCCACAAGAAGAACGCCTCGTCTCCCCAGAAATACAGGAACGAGAGGCGAGTTTTGACGTAGCATTGCGCCCAAAAACACTAAGCGATTTTATCGGTCAACCAGTCGTAAAAGAAAATCTGCGCATTTTTATTGAAGCTGCAAAAGGTCGCAAAGAACCCTGTGACCACGTCCTCCTCTACGGTCCACCAGGTCTCGGAAAAACAACGCTTGCACACGTCATCGCAAATGAAATGGGATCAAATGTTCGTATAACAAGTGGTCCTGCCCTTGAGCGCGTCGGCGATCTTGCCGCGATTCTCACAAACCTAGAAGAAGGCGACATACTCTTTATCGATGAAATCCACCGGATGAACCGCTCGATTGAAGAAGTCCTCTACCCCGCCATGGAAGACTTTGCTCTCGACCTCATTATCGGCAAAGGCCCAACCGCAAGAACACTCCGCCTCGATCTAAAACGCTTTACAATTATCGGCGCCACAACACGTCTGTCCATGCTTTCCGCGCCATTACGCGATCGTTTTGGAATGCACTTTCACCTCGACTTTTACGGAAAAGATGAGATGCGAGAAATCTTGAGAAGAAGTTCCGGGCTCTTAAGTCTCTTCCTTGAAGAGCGCCCTTTAGAACTGATCGCAGAACGCAGCCGTCGTACGCCACGTATCGGCAATCGCCTACTGAAACGCGTTCGTGACTATGGCCAAGTCATGGCTGGTGGCATACTCGATGAAATAGTCGTCGATAAAGCTCTCGCCGCTCTCGAAATCGACACACTCGGTCTCGACGAGGCAGATCGCCGCGTCCTAAAAGCAGTCATCGAGAAATTTCAAGGCGGTCCAGTCGGGCTCTCTACTCTCTCCGCCTCAACGTCAGAAGAGATGGAAACACTAGAAGAAGTTATTGAACCTTTTCTCCTTCAACAGGGCCTTCTCTCAAGAACATTACGAGGCCGAGTCGCAACAGATCTAGCTTACAAGCATCTCGGCTTCACGCCACCGGAACGTCAAGGTACAATCTTGTCATAATATCTATGATTCCACTTTCCATTTTTCTTGCGATCTGGGGCATCCTGGTAATTGGCTTTGGCATTCTCGCGCTTATCACGCAAGCAATGAGCCTTCGTTTTAGCATCTCAGGATCGATAACGATCGTAAGTAACATCGCTTTTATAAGCGTAGCATTACTCGTTCTTGCCGGCACCGGGCTCTATATCCTAAGCGTTGATTGGACCCAAACCGTTTCTCTCATACCAACGACACTACCTATTGGTATTATCAAATAATCCCATGCTACACCTCGATCACCTACCAAATGCCATACAAGATGAAAAAGTCATCCATGTCTTGCATCGCCACCCCTTCACCATTTTTTGGTTAATTATTGGCTATATCTTTGTTCTTGGCTCAATACCTGCTGCACTAATCTACTTTCCTCTCTATCAACACGAGCTAGCCGTAAACACGACGCTCATGCCTCTAATCGTCCTTGGCGGATCAGCATTTTTTCTTTTTGTCTGGCTCTTCCTCTTTCAAAATTTCATGGACTATTATTTGGACGTATGGATCGTCACAAATAAACGCATTCTAAACATTGAACAAACCGGCCTCTTTATCCGCACTGTTTCCGAACTCCACCTCTATCGAGTACAAGACGTAACCAGTACCGTAAAAGGCGTCGCAGAAACACTCCTAGACTATGGCGATGTAGAGATTCAAACCGCCGGAGAAAAAACACGTTTCGTTTTTGAGCAAATTCCCCATCCAACAATCATCAGCAAATCAATTCTCGATCTCTCAGAAATCGAGCGTCGCGGTCAACTCGATGAAGCTGTTTCAGAATTCAATATGCCTGATAAACCAAAAGCACCTAACGTGTAATTCCGCTCTCCCTTATGCAACCGATGATCCCAATCCGCATGCTCCCAGGCCTCTGTGGACCCGCAGCTCTCAAAGTTGTTTTGACGCACTACAAAAAAGAATACACGCACGATGAAATTGCAAAGCTCTGTGAAGTAACCCCAGATGAACATGCCTCACACGCAAAAATGATTTCCGCCGCCATTGCCGCAGGTCTCAAGATCACAGAAACGACAAATGCCACGATAAAAAATATTCGTGAATGTGTCGATGAAGATGTTCCTGTTATTATTGGCTGGCTTCTCGACGGAAAAGACCACTACTCCGTCGTCTACGATGTCGGAAAGATGAAAATCTTCATGATGGATCCTGCGACGGAATCAGGCATCCGTATTCTTCCGATAGAAAATTTTGAATCTATTTGGATGGATAAAGGCGGAGAATCAAACACAGCTACGAACCACTGGATGATGGCGGTTCGGAAAGGCTAGGGACTAATCCCTCAAGGACACTCTGACGTAACAAGGCAATCTCATCTAAAAAACCAGCCTGCTTAAGTTGATCCCAATGAGGAAGACGCAATGCGTCTTCTTTTGTTAACGTACCCTCAGGGTTGATATCTTCACTGATGAAGTTACTATAAATCTCAAAAGCGAATTGCATAGATGCTCGTTCATCATCTTGAAGTTCCTTCATTTTTTTCTGCAAACCGGAAAAACCACTTTCAACATGGTCAGATAAAAAATAAAAACAATGTTCGTAGATAAAATGTTTGCGTACTTCATCAACGTCACTCCCAGAAAGCCCAATCCGCGAAGCAACCTTATTAATT
>CAIXDN010000056.1 GCA_903918235.1 Candidatus Uhrbacteria bacterium | reverse complement strand
GGATTGGGGAATGCTTTTTTGGAAGCGATGGCGTCTGAAATTCCGGTGATTGGGACGCCGGTCGGTGGTATTCCTGATTTTTTGATTGATGGAGAGACGGGCGTATTTTGTGAGCCGCGGGATCCTGAGTCGATTGCGGCTGCTGTTGAGCGTTTATTGGCTGACCCTGTGTTGAGATTGCGGATCGTTAAGAATAGTGTGAAAATTGTGAGGGAGCGATATGATTGGGGGCTTATTAGTAAAAAGATGAATCATTTATTGATTAAATTATGAAAATTTATACATCAGGAAATGCGGCAAAACAGTGGATTCTAAGTCAATTGCATGAACAGTTTGGCGATTCTGCGTTTCGTATTTTGGATCTTGGGTGCGGAGCTGCGTTTTCATGGAAGGCATTCCTACAAACGCATCAGAATGTTCGATATGTTGGATATGATTATGATCGCATCGCTCTTGAACGAGGACGAAAAGACTATGATGGAATGAAAAATGTTGTGTTGAACGATGGAGATGCACAGACGTTGTCTACGGAGATTGATGTGGATGTTGTCACAGCCTTTAGTGCGATCGAGCACGTTGTTGATCGCCCTGCGTTTTTGCAAACAGTTTTCACATCGCTGAAATCCGGTGGTTTTGCTTATCTAAATTTTGATGATGGCCATTTTCGGTCATATGATTTAAAAGAGCGCTTGATGGTTCCCGTGAGTCAGCTGTTAGCTTTGTTCGGCTTTCAGGGACCATATATGAAACACGTTGACGATGCGCTGTTTCGCTCACAGGCGGAACGGGCTGGATTTAGGTTTGTTGCACTGCGGAAACATAATATATTTCCTTTGAAAGGTTTTATGAAGGGCGCTTCTCCAGAGGCTGTTCGGGCTTGGTATGAATTTGAAGAACAGATGAATGAGCTCTACACTCCAGAGCAATTAGATAAGATTAAGTGGTCTACTACGCTTGTTTTGCAAAAGGTATGAAATATTCTTATAAGATTTTTGAGGACGCATGCATGGAAAAGCTTGCGCGGTGTCGTGTTATTTTGGATGTTGGTGGTGGCACTCGTTTTATGAAGGGCATGAAAAAATATGAAACTCTTTTTGCGATGTGTGATTATAAAACACTTGATGTTTCCGCGGACTATCATCCGGATATTGTTGGTGATATTCATGCGATTCCGCTACCAGATGCATCTGTTGATGGTGTGATGTGTCGATCTGTCCTTGAGCACGTAGAACGTCCTGCGGATGCAATAAGGGAGATCTATCGTATCTTGAAGTCTGGTGGTTTTGTTTTTATTGAAGTTCCATCGACGTATCCGTATCATGCACGGACTGGCTTTGGCGGATATCCTGATTATTGGAGGTTTTTTGAGAGTAGTATTCGTTTGATGATGAAGGATTTTTCTGAGATTTCTATTCAAAAACGTGGAGGTTGGTTTTTGGCTATGACATATTTCATGCCGGGTCAGGCACGGTTACGATGGATGTTAGACCCATTCGCAAATATTTGTGATCGTGTATTTCATACGGAGAAAAAAACCACGACTTCTTTTTTAGCGGTTTTGGCGAGGAAATAATATGAAGATTTTAACTATCGGTTTAGACCGTCGAGTGCTTGATTTTTCTTCGGTCGTTGCACAGCGGCAGGCTGAGTATTTTAAGGGCCATGATGTTTCGTTTCTTCTTCTTGATGTACCGGATCGAGCAAAGTTGTTTGTCTTTTTTTCTGTTATTATTCAAGCTTTTTTTTCAAAAGGATTTGATGTTGTCACGGCACAAGATCCATTTTTTTGTGGCATTATTGGATCTGTTGCAGCTTGGCGCTCAGGGGCTGGTTTGCATATTCAAGATCACAGCGGAGCATTTGGTCGTGAGGCTTTTGGATGGAAAGAGAAATTGCTTCGACCTCTTGCTCGCTTTATTTTACGGTGCGCAGATCGTGTACGTACGGTTAGTCTTCGTGGGAAAAAGGGTTTGATGCATATCGGGATCAGCGAGGATCGTATTGATGTCATTCCGGTTGCGACTGATGTTTCGTATTTCACATTTCATGGAAGGAGGGAGACGAATGAAATTTTGTGTATTGCGCGTCTTGAAAAAGAAAAAGGCATCGATGTTTTGCTCATGGCGTTTCAAAGGCTTAAGCAGGTTCACCCAGAGTATTCTTTGACTATTGTTGGCGATGGTTCTTTGCGATCTTTGTTTGATACGGTGATAGAAGATGTTCGTTTTGTCGGAAATCAGAGTGATGTGCGGCCTTATTTGGAACGGGCAGCGGTTTATGTTCAGCCTTCTTATTTTGAGGGATGGGGGATGTCGCTGGTTGAAGCGGCTGCATCCGGGGTGCCGATTGTGATGACTGATGTTGGTTTGGCAGGGGACGTGATTTGTGATGGTGAGAGTGGCTTGATTGTTCCTCGGGGCGATGTAGAAAGGCTGGCAAGCAGTATTCAGCAATTATTGAATGATCGTATATTTGGGGAGCGATTAGCCGTTCAAGCGAGGAAACAGGTTGATCGGTTGCCAACGAGGGCACAGTGTGCAGAATCTTTTCGTGAATCTCTTCATAAGGCTTCTTGTGTTTATCTGTCTGCTTGATTACGTTTAAAACTGAATGCGTTTTACTGCAAGTCTTGACAAAACTATCGTTAAATCGGTGTTAGTTGGTATTATTCCGTTTGTGGCAACGTGGGCATTTTGTATGGATTGCCGGACGAATACTGATGGATTTTGGTAAGGGACCAGGGTGAACGAGTTGTGGCTGTCTGGCGTATTGTAGGTATGGAGGTACTCGAACGTGAGAGGATGAACGTTGCGTTTAAAACTCATTCAATAAATCATCAAGTTACGCGTATTCGCGTGCTTATGAATTCGCATTATTATGAAATTATCTGGTGTGTGTCATGAACTTGGTAGAAAGGCCTTTCTACG
>CAIXDN010000055.1 GCA_903918235.1 Candidatus Uhrbacteria bacterium | reverse complement strand
TGCTGTAATGCAGTTAATGGATTCAACGGTTCCAGCAGGATGGTGAATGAAGTCGAGTCGCGATGGGTAGATCGTTTTTTGGTACAATTCTATTGATCGTGACCTATCTTGATTGCGTAAGATTTCCGATCGGATGATCGATCGCTCGGCTTCTACGGCAGGTTCATGCAATTCGGGGTTCGTAACCATCTCACCGAGTGTTTTGATGAATGCACGTGCATCTTTTTGCCAAACGCGCCCGTAGTACTCTGTAAGCGTTTGGCTAGTGGATGCATTGTCATTCATGATTCCATGTTCATGAATGAATGTTTTCATCGCTGGGTGATTTCCACCGCGATGACGTCCACCGTGGACTAGGTGTTCGAGGTAGTGCGCTTCGCCTTCTACAACGTCTTCCATTGAGCCGGTTGCGAAAGCAAAGCTAACGGTTACGAATTCTGACTTGTGCTCGACGTGGATGAGTGTGAACCCATTGGGCAGTACTGCGACATGCACAGGTTCTGAGAAATGCGTGATGGTTTGAATTTCCAAGGTGCTCCTTGTGCCGGTTGTTGATCCGACGTCTCTGGTTATCCATTATTTTGAGTTTTGTCAAGGGGTGATCGGGCAAGGTTTACAGTTTTTAGCTTACAGTTTAGGGTGTTTCTATATGTCTTTTCAGCGAATTTTGGAGACGGCGCGCCGGATGGGGTCGCCGTTGATTGTGACGGATGCGGCTGGGCGTGAGCCGATGGTGGTTATGACGTTGCAAGCGTTTGAGAGGTTAGGGGAGCAAAAAGAGCAAAAAGTACAAATGGTGGCGGAAGTTGCTCCAGTGTCGGTTCCAGTGATTGAAAAGTCGGAACCTTCCTCGCTTTTGCAGGAAATTGCTATTCAGGTCATGGAAAACCCAGAAATGGCTCAAGATAGCGAAATTTCTATGGAAGAACGGTTTTACTTGGAACCGGTGGAAGAAGGAGCTAAATAATTCAAAAAACACGCCTCTTGCGTGTTTTTTTAGCCTCTGGTATCCTCGTCCTACTCGCTTTTAAAGGCGAACCTTATTTATCGGCTCAATTTAACGTCACGTACCTCTATGGCGGACAAGTTTCAACGTTCAAAGCCACACGTCAACATCGGCACAATCGGCCACGTTGACCACGGCAAGACGACGACGACAGCAGCAATTGTAACAGTATTGTCCTTTAAAGGACTTGCTAAAGCTGCTGGTGTCGATTCGTTCGACAAAGCTCCCGAGTCAAAGGCTCGTGGTATTACGATTGCAACGGCTCATACAGAGTACGAGTCGGAAGCGCGTCACTACGCACACGTCGACTGTCCTGGTCACGCCGACTATATCAAGAACATGATTACGGGTGCCGCCCAGATGGACGGTGCTATTCTCGTGGTTGCTGCAACAGATGGTCCAATGCCACAGACACGTGAGCACATCTTGCTCGCTCGTCAGGTTGGTGTTCCAGCTATCGTTGTATTCTTGAACAAGGTTGACTTGGTAGAAGATGCTGAGCTTATCGACCTCGTAGAAGAGGAAGTTCGTGAACTTCTCTCCAAGTACGAGTATGACGGTAAGAACACCCCGATTATCCGTGGTTCTGCTACAAAGGCTCTTGCAAACCCAACAGATGAGGTTGCTATCAAGCCAATCCTTGATTTGATCAAGGCTTGTGATGAGTGGATTCCTCAGCCAGTACGTGAATTGGACAAGCCATTTCTCATGCCGGTAGAAGACGTTTTCTCCATTGAAGGTCGTGGTACGGTCGTCACAGGACGTATCGAGCGCGGCATGATCAAGATTAACGAGGATATCGAAATCGTTGGTCTCGGCGAAACTCGCAAGTCGGTTGTCACAGGTATCGAAATGTTTAATAAACAACTCGATGAGGGTATGGCTGGTGATAACGCAGGTCTTTTGCTCCGTGGTGTTAAAAAGGAAGATATCGAACGCGGTATGGTCCTTGCTAAGCCAGGTACAATGGTTCCTCACACAGAGTTTGAGGCCCAGATCTACGCTCTTACAAAGGAAGAAGGTGGACGCCACAAGCCATTCGTCACTGGATACAAGCCTCAGTTTTACATCCGTACAACTGACGTTACCGGTGAAGTAATGCTTGCCGCCGATGTCGCGATGGTTCAGCCAGGAGATACCGTCAACATGACGATCAAGCTCATTGCTCCAGTCGCTATCGAAGACAAGATGCGCTTCTCCATCCGCGAGGGTGGTCGAACCGTCGGCGCAGGTGCTGTAACCAAGATCATTAAATAATCTTTAACGAGAGAGGATTTCTCCGCAAACGTTGCGGAGAATGCCATGGTCCTCTCCGACTCCACATGTCTGACACCAAGATAAAGCCGGCTGCTTCGAAAGAAGCTGTTGCAAGTCACCGAGTCCGTATCAAGATTCGTGCGTATGACCACAAGATCATTGATCAGGCCACACGTACCATCATTGAGACAGCTGAGCGCTCTGGCGCAAAAGTTGTCGGTCCGGTGCCTCTTCCGACGGAAAAGAAGAAGTGGACGGTTAACCGTTCAACCTTCGTTCACAAAAACGCTCGCGAGCAGTTCGAGATGCGTATTCACAAACGAATTGTGGACATCCTCGACCCAAATGCAAAGACGATCGACGCTCTTACGTCCCTCAACTTGCCAGCTGGTGTCGATGTAGAGATAAAGATGTAGTTTTACAACAAAGGTTCCCAAGGAGAAAGCTCTCACGTGAGATAACCTCCCTGCAGCGAATCGTGAAAAACCCGTCAATTCAGGACTTACAGAAGCCCGAAATTTGAAGGCGATTTCCGATCGTCAGCAGATTTCGGGCTTTTGTTATACTCACTAAGATTAGATTCTAACGCGACCAATCCGACCTATGAAATTCATTCTGGGCGAAAAACTCGAGATGTCGCAAGTCTATGCCGCTGATGGCACGGTCGTTCCCGTGACACTCATCAAGGCTGGACCATGCGTCGTCACTCAAGTTAAAACCGCCGATACAGATGGTATTGCCGCTATTCAAATTGGTTTTCAGATCACGAAGAACTTTACAAAGTCCGAGGCTGGTCACTTGAAAGACTTGCCAATGCTCCGCGTTTTGCGCGACTTTCGTGTTGAAGGTGAATCCACTCTTCAACGCGGTGAGACAATCGAAGCCGGTATTTTTCAGCCAGGCGATACAGTCAATGTCGTTGGTCAGTCCAAGGGCAAAGGCTTCCAGGGTGTTGTGAAGCGTCATGGCTTTCATGGTCATCCAAAGTCTCACGGTCACAAGGACCAAGAGCGTATGCCAGGTTCTATCGGTGCTGGAGGTCCTCAGCACGTATTTAAGGGACGCCGTATGGCTGGTCACATGGGTGATGAACGCGTAACGGTTAAAAACCTTGAAGTCGTAGAAGTCCGTGAGGGAGGCATCATCGCCTTGAAGGGCGCTGTACCAGGAGCACGCCACACGATAATTGAAATCCACTCCGTCTAATCCTATGCCTAGCATTTCTATCTACAACCAAGAAGGCAAGGCCGTTGGTGAGCTCGCTCTCAACGAGGCATTGTTTGGTATTAAGCCAAACAAGTCTCTTGTACATGAAGTCATGGTTGCCCAGCGCAACAATGCTCGTCGTGCTATTGCGAACACTAAGACAAAAGGTGAAGTTAGCGGTGGTGGTAAAAAGCCATGGAAGCAAAAGGGCACAGGCCGCGCTCGCCAAGGTTCTATCCGTAGCCCACAGTGGGTTGGTGGTGGTATCGCTTTTGGTCCGCTTGCTGAACGAAATTTTTCACAAAAGGTTAACAAGAAGGCCAAGCGCACAGCTTTGCTTATGGCATTGTCTGACAAGGTCATTGATAAAAAGATGATTGCGATTGAATCGATTAAATCTGATTTGCCAAAGACAAAGATCTTTGTAGAAATGGTAAAAAAGTTGCCGCTTGAGCGCACCACGTTGCTTATTACGGCTGCTTCTAACCCATCATTGCTCCGCATGGTGCGCAATGTTCAGAACGTTAAACTTGTTACTGCTAACAGCGTGAGCTTGAACGACGTGCTTAAATATCGCTCGATTGCTTTCCTTACGGATGCTGTCGCCGCGTTTGAGAAGATTCACGCCTAATCCTATGCCTCTTCTCGATCGTATCACTAAAAAGCCTGCTGCCTCTGCTAAAAAGTTGACGGCAAAGAAGGTTTTGGTAACAGAAACAGCGATTGCTAAAAAAGTTGATGTTGCTTCCATGCGTCTTCTCACCAAGCCGTATGTGAGTGAAAAAGCTGCGCGTCTTGCTGATCGTGGAACGTATGTTTTCGTTGTCCCAATGGATTCCGAAAAGATTTCTATCCGTAAGGCTGTTGAAGCTTGTTACAAGGTAAACGTGGAAGCTGTGCGTATCGTTCGTGTGAGCGGTAAGCCGGTTAGACGTGGTAAGCGCGTCACGTTTCGTAAGGATGTTAAAAAGGCACTCGTCACCTTGAAGAAAGGTCAGACGTTGAGCTTGTACGAAGGAGTCTAAACCTATGCCTATTAAAAAGATCCGCCCAAATCATTCTGGGTCTCGTAATCTCTCGGTGCAGAGCTTTAAGGACGTCACAGCGACGGAACCAGACAAGTCTCTCATTTCCTTCCGAAAGTCCCAAGCTGGACGTTCACTTGGAAAGATTACTGTCCGTCACCAAGGTGGCGGCGCTCGTCGCTATCTTCGTGATGTCGACTTTAAGCGTACACGTTTTGATATCCCGGCTACGGTAAAGACGATCGAGTACGATCCAAACCGTGGAGCTCGTATCGCTCTCATCAACTACAAGGACGGTGTAAAGAGCTATATGCTCGCACCAGAAGGCTTAAAGGTTGGAGATGTGGTCATGTCATCGATGAACGAAGCAGAAATTTCTATCGGTAACCGTTTACCACTCTCAAAGATTCCGCTTGGTGCCATTATCCACTCAGTGGAACTTGCCCCAGGAAAGGGTGGTCAGCTTGGGCACGGAGCAGGCTCACGCATCGAGTTCATGGCTGTAGAAAATGATTGGGCAGCAATCAAACTTCCATCAGGTGAAATGCGCCGCGTGCCAAAGACTTGTATGGCAACCATCGGTACGGTTTCTAATCCAGATTGGCAATTGGTGCGTTGGGGTAAGGCCGGACGTATGCGTCATCGCGGTATCAAGCCTACAGTTCGTGGAAAGGTTATGAACCCGGTTGATCACCCGCATGGTGGTGGTGAAGGTAAGCATCCGATCGGTATGAAGTACGCGAAGACAAAGTGGGGTAAGCACGCGCTTGGTGTGAAGACTCGCAAACGTCACCTCGCAAGCAATAAACTCATTATCCAGCGCCGCAAGGGCAAGACTCTTTAATCCACGCCTATGTCACGTAGTCTCAAAAAAGGTCCGTTTACGGATGTCAGGCTGATGGAAAAGGTCCGCAAGCTTGAACCCGGCTCGAAGACCGTTATTAAAACCTGGGCCCGCTCGTCCACAATCACGCCAGAAATGGTCGGTGTGACTTTTGGAGTTCATAATGGCAAAATTCACATCCCTGTGGTTGTTGTTGAGAACATGGTAGGTCACAAATTAGGTGAGTTTTCACAGACGCGTAAGTTTACTCGCCACGGTGGCAAGCTCGCTAAGACAACCGAGGCTTCTGCTCCTGCAGCACCAGCTCCGGCTGCTAAGAAAAAATAAACCTCTATGGATGTACACGCTTCCCTACGTTTCCTCCGCATGTCGCCCCGCAAGGTCCGACTTGTGGTTGACGCTATCCGCGGTATGTCGGTTGGTGCTGCTGAAAGCAAACTCTTGTTTTTGCCTAAGCTCGCCGCGACTCCCGTGCATAAACTTTTGCGTTCTGCTATCGCGAATGCCGATCATAACTTTCATTTGAAGGAAGAATCGCTTTTTATTAAGACAATCGTCGCCGACGGTGGTCCAACATTAAAGCGTTCACGTCCTCGTGCCTTTGGTCGTGCAGCCCCTATTCGTAAGCGAACGACGCATATTACGCTTGTGCTCTCAGATGAGAAGCCTGTCGTAATAAGCAAGAAGGCAAAGGCCGCTGCCAAAGCAAAGACAAAACTGGAAAAGAAACCAATCGCCGCTAAAAAGACCACTGCCTAATATTATGGGACATAAAGTCAATCCAAAAGTCTTTCGCCTCGGCACGACGACCACCTGGCCGTCGCGTTGGATGGCTCGTGGTGATGCCTACCGCGCAAACTTGCGTCAGGATTTGGCAATTCGTGATTTCCTCAAAAAGGAGCTCAAGGATGCTGCGCTTAACCGTGTTGATATTGAACGCTCACGCGGCACGATATCGGTTACAGTGCACACCGCTAAGCCAGGCCTTGTCATCGGTCGTTCCGGTGAAGGTGCCGACGGTTTAAAGAAGAAGGTTTTGAAAAAATTCTTTCCAGGTAAAGCAAAGGCTGTTCAGCTTACGATGAACATTGTTGAAGTGGGACGTCCTGCTCTTGAATCGGTATTGGTTGTCCAAGGTGTTATTGCAGACCTTGAGCGCCGTATGCCATTCCGTCGTGTTTTGAAAATGTCGATCGAGCGTGTCAAAAAAGGTGGCGCTCTTGGTGTGAAAGTCGCTGTTTCTGGTCGCTTGAATGGCGCAGAAATTGCTCGTCGCGAATGGCTTGCTTGGGGTAAAATTCCACTTACAAATCTACGTGCTGACATCGACTACGCTGCTGATTTTGCACAAACGATGGCAGGAACGATTGGAGTCAAGGTTTGGATTTACCGCGGTGATGTTTTCGCTCAGGACCGTTTGAATCAATATCAGCCGACGACGCCATCCCGTGGTCGTGGTGGACGTGAAGGTGATCAGGCCTCCCGTTCTCCTCGTGCCCCACGTGGCGAAGCTGCTTCATTCGCGCCAACGGACAAGCCGGAAACGGCATCCGTTCCCGCGGCTAACTAACCCACTCGTATGTTGATTCCAAAGAAAGTCAAACACCGCAAGTGGCACAAGGGCCGCGCGCGAAACATCCGTACCGCTACCACAAAGATTAATTTGTCCTTTGGTAGCTATGGACTCAAGGCAATGACACCGGCATGGTTGTCGAGCCAAGAAATTGAAGCCGGTCGTCGTGTGCTTACACGATACGTTAAAAAGGGTGGCAAGATCTGGATCCGTATTTTCCCAGATAAGCCAATCACCAAAAAAGGTAACGAAGTACCGATGGGATCCGGTAAAGGAGCCGTCGACCACTACGTAGCCGTCGTACGAGCAGGAACTGTGATTTACGAGATGGATGGCATCCCGGCAGATCAGGCGAAGATCGCGCTACAGAGCGCGGCCTATAAACTTTCGCCGGTATGTAAGTTCATTAGCAACTAATCTATGGCTGCCAAAGAACTCAAGCAGAAGTCCGCCGTCGAGCTTAACCGCGAGGCCGCCGACCTGCACAGCGCAATTCGTGATCTTCGTTTCAAGATTGCGACACGTCAGCACGGAAAGGTTCGTGATATGCGCAACAAGAAGCGTGATCTCGCCCGTATCCTTACTGAGCTTGCATCCAAACCAATGTCTGAACCAGAAATTGTCTAACCTCTATGACCTCCACTAAACAAACAAATCCACGTCGCCTTCAAGGCATCGTCGTTTCCACGTCGATGCAGAAGACGGCTGTGATCCGCGTGGATCGTCGTGTGGCGCACGCGAAATACGGCAAATACTTTACACTTTCAAATAAGTTTAAGGTCCATGACCCAGAAAGCGCTTGCAAACTCGGTGATGTCATTGAGGTTCAGGAGACACGTCCAATCTCTAAGGATAAATATTTCACATATTTGTCCACTGTTTCCGCCGCCTAATATGGTCCAACATCGATCCATGCTCACCGTTGCAGATAACACGGGAGCCAAACTACTCCAGGTGATTCAAGTCACCGGAGGTTACAAAAAGCGCTACGGTATGCTCGGTGACATCGTGACGTGTGTCGTCAAGATCGCTGATCCTCGTGGCACAGTAAAAAAGTCCGATGTCGTGAAAGCTGTTCTCGTGCGCACTCGCAAGGAGACGCGTCGTCCAGATGGAACGTATATCCGTTTTGATGAAAACGCCGGCGTGATCATCGATATGAAGAATAAGGAACCAAAGGGAACTCGTATCTTTGGTCCAGTAGCACGTGAGTTGCGTGGTCGTGGCTATGCCAAGATCGTGTCACTTGCCCCAGAGGTCCTCTAAATCTATGTCTAAACTCCAAATCAAAACCGGTGACGAAGTTGTCGTCATTGCCGGAAAGAACAAAGGAAAGAAGGGGAAAGTTGTCCAAACACTTCCTTTGCTTAACCGTGTTGTCGTTGAAGGCGTAAACATGACGAAACGTCACATGCGTTCACGTCGTGCAGAGGAAGCGGGTCAAGTTATCGAATTTGCCATGCCGATTCATGCCTCGAATGTACAGCCTGTTGGCCCTAATGGTAAACCGATGCGCCACTCCAAGGCGCACAAGACTGCTTAATCTATGACTCTTCAAGAACGCTACAATACGGAGATCGTCCCGGCTCTCACCAAGCAGTTTGGGATCGAGAATCCCATGGCTGTGCCGAAGATCAAGTCGATTACGCTTTCCGTCGGTTTGTCACAAGGGATTAAAGATCCAAAAGTGCTTGAAACCGTTGAGCAGACCCTCCGTCGTATCACTGGTCAAAAACCAGTGAAGACAAAAGCTAAAAAGTCCATCGCGAGCTTTAAAATTCGCGAAGGCATGATCGTTGGCATTATGGTGACGATTCGTGGCAAGCGTATGTGGGATTTCCTGACACGCTTTACACAATTTACCTTTCCTCGTATTCGCGATTTTCGCGGTATCTCGGCAAAGGGTATCGATGATCGCGGTAACTTTTCCATCGGTTTTCGTGAGAACCTCTCGTTCCCTGAAATCCGTCCGGATGAAGTTGAACGCGTCCATGGCCTCCAAGTCACCGTGTCCACCACGGCCGGAACCCGCGAGCGCGGCGAAGCGCTCCTGCGCGCTCTCGGTTTCCCTTTTACTTCCTAGTCTATGGCTACTCAAGCACAAATCGCCAAGTCCCTACGCAAGCCGAAGTTTTCCTCTCGCGAGGTACGCCGTTGCTGGCGCTGTGGGCGTAAGCACGGTTTCATGCGACACTTTGGAATCTGTCGTATCTGCTTCCGTGAGCTTGCAAACCGTGGTGAGTTGCCCGGTGTGACGAAATCAAGCTGGTAATCTTCTATGTATACCGATCCAATAAGCGACTTTCTGACCCGTATTCGCAACGCGAGTTCGGCCGGACTCGACACGATGAGCGTGCCGGGTTCGCGTATCAAATTTGCTATCGCCAAGGTTCTTGAACATGAAGGCTTTATTGCCAACGTGAAAGAGACGACCGTTAGCAACAGCCCAAAGAAATCTTTCTCTCTGTCGTTGAAGTACGATGGTAAAATCCCAGTCATTCGATCTATCGATCGTATCTCGACACCGGGACGTCGTGTCTACGCTAAGTACACGGAGCTCCGACCAGTCCTTTCTGGTCAGGGTATTGCTATCTTGTCAACATCGGCAGGCCTCATGACCAACAAAGAAGCTCGACGCCGAAAGCTCGGCGGAGAAGTTCTTTGCGAAGTCACCTAATTTTAACTTTATGTCTCGTATTGGCAAAAAACCGATTCTCCTGCCCTCGGGCATCGACCTTACGGTCGAGGCTGGGAAGGTGATCGTGAAGAGCCCCAAGGCAACACTCACGGTTCCACTTCCTCCGCACTCGATCGTTACGCTTGAAGCAGAGCCACGCAGCGCTGTCGTGAATGTTGAGTTGCCTGATAACGTCTATCAGCGCGCAATCTGGGGTCTTACTCGCCAGCTCATCGCTAACGCGGTGGAAGGTTTGCAAAAGCCTTACGAGAAGTCTCTGGAGTTTGTTGGTGTTGGTTATAAAGTAGCCCTTGAGGGGAAAACCGTTGTGATGGACGTTGGTTTTTCACATAATATTAGGTTTCCACTCCCAGAAGGTATTGAAGCAAAAGTTGAAAAACAAGTGCTTACACTTTCTGGTTCCGATAAACAATTGGTTGGTGAGCTTGCCGCGCAGATCCGTCGCAAGCGTCCGCCGGAGCCTTATAAGGGCAAGGGTGTGAAGTACACGGATGAAACGATTCGCCGCAAGGCTGGTAAGACGGCCAAGACTGCCTAATCTCTCTCTATGTCATTCAACACATCTAACGCTCGCGCACGTCGTATTGCACGCGTTCGCGCCAAGGTTACCGGTACAAATGAACGTCCACGTCTTGCGGTCGCTCGTACGCTTTCGCATATCTATGCGCAGGTTATTGATGATCGTGCTGGTGCAACCATTGTTGCAGCAAGTGATGCGGATATTTCAGAAGCAGATCGCAAAGGTAAGACCAAGTCAGAAGTTTCAACATTGGTTGGTAAACTTGTTGCTGAGCGTGCAAAAGCTAAAGGCGTTTCGTCGGTTGTTTTTGACCGTCGCGATAAGCGCTACCATGGCCGCGTAAAAGCCGTCGCTGACGGCGCGCGTGAAGCCGGTCTGACTTTCTAATTTTATGAACGAAGAAGTAAAAAAGCAGAGTCCAGCAGCCGCTACTCCTGCCGCACGTCCTGCCGCTGCAGGTCGTGGAGCTTATCGTCCTGGAGGCCAGGGCGGAGGAGCTGGTGGTCGCGGAGGCGCCGGTGGCCGTGGAGGCCAGGGCGGAGGAGCTGGTGGTCGCGGAGGCGCCGGTGGCCGTGGAGGTCGCGGTGGTCGCTCACGCATGGAGGTCCCTGCAGAAGCAGACTATGAGGAAAAGAATATTGAGGTTGCACGTGTTACACGTGTAACGAAGGGTGGTAAGCGCATGCGTTTTCGTGTCTTGACCGTTATCGGCAACCGCAAGGGACGTGCTGGATTTGGTCTCGCAAAGGCTGTTGACGTTGCCGGAGGTACTGCAAAAGCAACGACACAGGCACGCAAAGCATTGTTTACTGTTCCGCTCGTTAAGGGAACAATTCCTCATGCTGTGGAAGCTAAGTTTGGTGCCGCATATATTATTTTGAAGCCAGCTCCAGAAGGTACGGGTGTGAAGGCCGGTGGCGCCGTGCGCACGGTTCTTGAACTCGCCGGTGTTCCAAACGTCGTTTCCAAGATTCTCGGTTCTAAGAATAAGACTAACAACGTCAAAGCGACGTTTGCCGCTCTCCGCAAGTTGCGCGTTTCAAAGCGCACTCAGGCGAGCGAGGCCCCTTCTTCTGATAAGCCAGAGAAGTCTGTCTAATATTATGTCACTTACACTCAATAACCTCGCGCCTAAGCACGGATCGCGTACCAAGAAGTTCCGTATCGGACGTGGACCAGGTAGCGGCCGTGGAAAGACAGCGGGTAAAGGAACAAAAGGTCAGAAGTCCCGCACCGGCGGTGGCAAGAAACTTGGTTTAAAAGGTTTGAAGCAAATGTTGCTCTCTTTCCCAAAAAATCGTGGTTTCCGTAGCCGCTATGCAAAGGTTGCAACTGTTACATTTAATCGCCTTGCTGCGTTTCAAGCTGGGGAAACAGTCTCGCTTGATACTCTTCGTGAAAAAGGCATTATTAGCCGAACGGATCGTGAAGCAAAAGTTGTTGGCAGTGGAACATTCGACAAGAAGCTGAACTTTGAGGGTATTGCTTTTACGGTAGGAGCAAAGGCTGCTATTGAAACTGCCGGTGGAACCATTAAATAATTCTTCCTTCTTCTTCCTATGTGGGAAAAGCTCATGCAAGCGTGGCGCGTGAAAGATGTGCGTAATGGCCTCCTCTTTGTCCTTGGAGTCATGGTCATCTTCCGCATCATGGCCAATATCCCGCTGCCAGGAGTTGATCTTATCGCCCTCAAGCGTTTCTTTGACGCAAACCAAGTTCTCGGTCTCTTGAACTTGTTCTCGGGTGGTACGATTGCTAGCTTTAGTATTGTTGCACTTGGAGTTGCTCCGTATATTACGGCATCGATCATCTTTCAGTTGCTTGCAATGATTTTTCCTCGTCTTGAGGAAATTCAGAAAGATGGAGAAGCAGGTCAGCGCCGGATTAACCAATGGACTCGTCTTTTGACGATTCCATTGGCGATTATCCAGTCGTTTAGCTTGCTTCAATTGTTGAAGCAGTCGCAGACGCCTATCTTAACTAATAGCGATCCACTTCACGTGTTGCTGATTATTGCAACCGTGACTGCTGGAACGATGTTGCTTATGTGGATGGGTGAGTTGATGAGTGAGAAAAAGGTTGGTAACGGTATTTCCTTGATTATTTTCTCGGGTATCATTGCTGGCTTGCCTAGCTCACTTTCACGTCTTCTTGCAACCACGGATGCTTCACAATGGTTTACCTATGTGTTGTATGCCGCTGTCGCTATTGCGATGGTTGCTGGTGTCGTGTTTGTTTCAGAAGGGCAGCGTAATGTTCCTGTTCAGTATGCACGTCAATCACGAGGAATGAGCGGATCCGTTGGCGGAGTCGCCTCATCGCTCCCGTTGCGTGTGAACTTGACTGGTGTTATTCCGATTATCTTTGCAATTTCGCTTTTGCTTTTTCCTTCTGTGATTGCGCAGTTTTTTACACGCGCTCACTCGGCATGGATTGTGCAGGCGGCAACATGGGTGATCGTTACATTGCAAAATCAGGCGGTATACGGTGTGCTTTATTTCTCGCTAGTTGTTATCTTCACCTACTTCTATACATCGATCGTCTTTCACCCGGATCGTATTGCAGAGAGTATTCAGAAACAGGGTGGATTTATCCCGGGAATTCGTCCAGGCAAGCCTACGGCTGAGTATCTTCAGAGTGTTGTGAACCGCATTACTCTCGGAGGAGCGCTTTTCCTTGGTCTTATCGCCGTTGCTCCACTTATTGCAGAAGCCGCCATGGGGACACGCCTCATTGCTCTTGGAGGTACATCGATTCTTATCGTCGTTTCTGTTGTTGTTGAATCTATTAAGCAGATTCAATCGCAGATCACGATGCGAGAATACGACGTCTACTAAAGACATATTCTGCATGGCGTGTCACGCGTAACGTTGGGTATAATAACCCTTCGTTACGCGTTCTGCGTTATGCTATCCTGACGCCTATGGCACGAGCGCGTTTACGAGCACTTCTTTTTGGTCCTCATGGGGCTAGTAAGACGACACAAGGTCAATTATTGGCTGAGTGTTATGGTGTGCCATTTGTTTCTTCTGGAAATGTACTGCGTGCAGAGATTGCGGAAAAGACCGCTATTGGGAAAATGGTCCAAGAATATGTTGAGGCTGGCATGCTAGCGCCAGATGAGCTTGTGGATGCTATTGTTTTAAAGCGTTTAAAAGGATTGGCCTTAGAACGTGGCTATGTCCTTGATGGTTTTCCACGTAATGTTGAGCAGGCAGTCGCGCTTGATAAATTATTGAAGCCGAACCTTGCTATTCAATTAAAGATTTCTGATGCGGCGGCATTGAAGCGTATTGCGGGAAGACTTGTTTGTGATAAGTGTCGTTCTGTTTTTCATCGAGATTTTGGATTGGCTGATACGGTTTGTACTGTCTGTCATGGTACGCTTGCTTCTCGTCGCGATGATGCTGAGGATACTGTGAGAAGGAGGTTGGCGGTTTATCATTTTATGACAGAGCCACTCGCGGCACATTATCGTCAAAAAGGAACGTTGCTTGCCGTTAACGCGGATCAGTCTATTCTGGATTTGCATCAGGAGCTTTGTAAGAAGACGCAGAAACTTGGATTTACATAAATTATGTCAATGATTAAAACTCAGGAAGAAATTGAAAAGTTACACGAAGGTGGAATTATTCTTTCGCGTGCATTGGCAGAAATTCGCAAGGCTTGTGTCGCTGGTGCGACGAGTCAAGAACTTGATGCGATTGCGATTAAGCGTTTTGCAGAAGTTGGAGCGACTCCGAGTTTTTTGGGATATAAAATCGATAAGCACGGCAAGCCTTTTCCCGGAGCTTTGTGTGTTTCTATTAATGATGAAGTTGTGCATGGATTGCCGATTCCTGCACGTGTTTTAAAAGAAGGGGATGTGGTTGGATTGGATATTGGTGTTTGGTATAAAGGATTATGTACGGATATGGCGACGACAGTGATCGTTGGAGCGACGAATGAAAAAACACGCAAACTTGTTGAGGATACGCGTGAGTCATTGGTGCTTGCTCTTAAAGAAGTTCGTGCAGGAAAATTTATTCATGATATTAGTAATGCGATTGATGATTTTTTGACGCCAAAAGGATATGGGATTGTGCGTGATCTCGTAGGACATGGTGTTGGACATGCTGTGCATGAGGAGCCTCAAGTTCCGCATTATCGTGATCGACGTGCGCCGCGTGTAAAGCTTCAGACCGGGATGGTTATTGCGATAGAGCCGATGATTACGTTGGGGGATTGGCGTGTGTATATGAAAGATGATCAGTGGACGATTGCGACAGATGATGGAAGTACGTCCGCGCATTTTGAGGTGACGGTTGCGGTTACGGAAGAGGGATACGATTTGTTGACGCCTTGGCCGGATCAAGGGTAGTTATCCACTGATGACATCTTGACAAAAGAAGCAATTTGTAACAACGGAGTATATCATATGAATATGAAAACTTCGCCGAATGACGTTTCTAATAATGAGATTTTGAAAGAGCTTAAGAGGCTTACTGTTTCCGATGCTGAGATAAAGAATGAACTGAAGAGCCTTTCAAATAAGATTGATGTAGTTCATGAGGAAACGATGGAAACTATTTATGAGCTTTCAAAGCATACGGATGCGCGATTTGATCGTCTTGAGGGACGTGTTGGCTTTGTTGAAGCAAAGATGGTTACAAAAGGATATCTTGACGATAAAATGGCTGATTTGAGGTCGGATTTGAGTCAGAATACACGGAGGCAGATAGAAAAGGCTTTAGGTTAGCCTTAGGATTGACAAAAGCTGAAAAATAAGCTAATACTGCATTAGCCGTTTTTTGGTTTTGGCTGGTCTGTAAGTGCGAATGGTTCGCATGAATGGGCGGGTCGGCGGCTATGGAAAGGATTGCAGATTCCTTGGATAGGATCACCGTACCTAATCTTACCGCCGCCGCACTCATCGAGCTCGCTAAGAAGGAGCTCAAGCTCACCTACCTCGATGACGAGCTTGCTTATTGGGA
Source organism: Candidatus Uhrbacteria bacterium (assembly GCA_903918235.1). Classification (GTDB taxonomy): domain Bacteria; phylum Patescibacteriota; class Patescibacteriia; order 2-12-FULL-60-25; family 2-12-FULL-60-25; genus CAIXDN01. Next base: position 10,286 of record CAIXDN010000055.1, on the reverse strand, counting down.
CTTTTTTAAGGACGAACATGGAAAGACCTATGAGGTTCAGGTCTGGAATCCTGGCAGAGAGGTCATTCCCGCGACGGAGGTACGTAAACATTTTAAGGATGGCTTTGTCGGAAACACGCCGGCTTTCATTACTTGGGTGATCAAGCACAGTCCTAATGGCTACCATGCTTCGATTCCGCCGAATGACAGGCTCTTTGTGAGTGGTAACCATCTCGATGCGCCGCGCTTTGTCTGCGATGACGAGGACCGCGAGATTAACCTGTATAGTGACGTACGTAACATGTGGGGCAACTACTGGTTCTTCGTCGCCTTTCGTGAGTTCAAGAATACTTGAACGCCTAGCTTTTGAATGGCCCGCACCAACTCTGGTGCGGGTCGTTTATATTGACTTTTATTACAATTTTTGCTAGGTTGTGAGCTACGGAAGAAATGGAGGTACCTTTTATGCAGGCTGTCGCGTTCTTTGATCCGCGTCTCGTTCGTCAGGTTTCGTTGCGCATGCGGGGGGAGGTCCTCCGTTTTCAGGCGTATCCTTTTCCCGATGCCAAGCTGATGGTCATCGCCGATTCGCTCGGTGATGGTCGTACCGGCAAGGCGATCCTGCACTCGTGTGAGCTAAAAGAGCGCACCAGGGGCAGTACCGAACACATGGAGGTCTCGAACAGCTTCCGACTGCAGTCCTTGCTTGAGCATATCGACAAGGGCGGTGTCTCGGAGGAGCAGGTTCTGAAGATTCGTATCCATGAACTGCGGACGGCGTATCAGTATTTGATGCGTTGTGGTCAGTTGAAGCGCGATGTTGTGAATGAGGTGTTTGGTGTTTTGCTCGAGATTGAACGGGATCTCGCTGAGCCTAAGCGCAATGAGCACAAGCTCGCGGCGAGTCGGAATGTTGGTAAGGGGATTGGCTATCGCAGTCCCAAGGCAGGGAATCCTGTCGGGCCTGTGGCGGCGATTACCGCAAAGGCTTCCATCTGCCGACTTGAACGTCGGATTGCCCAGATTCTGGGTGTTCGTCGGTTCGCAAATTTGCGTCTTGCGTTGGTGACGGTCTTTAACAAGGAGGCTGAACAGCTCTTCAAGACTCTCAAGGATGAGAAGAGCTTGCGCAGCAAGGCTTTTTCGAGACTCATCGCTCAGCTCGAGTACATGCGTATGAAGCCTTTTGAGGCGCCATCGCGTCGGATCGAGGCGCTCTATGCGTCTTTCCGTAGCGGTGCAAGGGCTGAGTCGGATGTGTATCTAGCGATTCGTCGTGAGCTGCATGCTGTGCTTCTCGTGTGTGTCGTTGAGCGAAAGGCGATTCGTCTCCTTTCTTATATGACGCATCACGGTCTCGATGAGGCAAAGATGAACTTCTATCGTAGAGAGGCGATCGATGCTCTTTTCCACATCGTTAAGCGCATCGATGCTAGTGATGCATTTAGTGCAGATGCGCGGACGATTGCTGTTACTCGGCTACATCATGCGAGGAATATCCTCGTACAAGAAGACCTGTTTGAGACTCCGAAGAAGCGCCTCAACAGTGCTGGTCGCATCCTGAAGGAACTGACCGCGATTCTACCGGTCTGATCCAAACGCCCCCGATACCTGCAAAGGTATCGGGGGCGAATTGTTTTATAAAACAAAAACGGTCCCAGAAGTGGGACCGTTTTGGTCAGTGGCTCGCATGAGGCGATTCCGTTGTTTGTTCCTTTGTCGCTTGTAGATAATTGTAGCAATCGTAGAGTGCTGTCGTTAGTACAATGAACAAGACACAGATAATGGCCAAGCAGACATGAACCATGCTGTTATTTTGCTGAGATGGTTCTTTGCATTCGTACTTGGCGCGAAAATCTGTTTTTCGTGCTTCTTCTGGCTTGTAGACCATTGATTCCTCCAAGGTGCTTGCGCTACTTTAGTCTGTTGTCTTTTTTTCTGTCAATGGAGCGTAATTTGCTGGCTCGTAGACATTGCGAGCATTCCAAAGAATCCAGCCTGATGCGCCTGCGTCGCGTGAGGCTTTGATCTGTGCTTCGATGCGCGCTGCGGTGTAGACGGCTCCGATATCAAAATCTTGAAGCCAGGGTCGGAAATGTGGGCGGCTGGATGTTGCGGAAATCGCTTGGTCAGTCTCGAGAATTTCTGCGCCTTTATCGAGAGAATATTTTACAACTTCATATGGGTAGAGCGCTGGGTTGTTGTAGCCTTGAAAGCCTGGCCAATAATGTGATGGATAGACCATTGGTGAGATAAAATCGGCGTTTGGATAGACATCCTCGAGGCGTTGACCGGTTCCAACATCAGCCGCGGTTATAAAGGTCATGCCAAACACATCAAAGGAAACGGGAATGTGTTCTGCTTTTAATGTACCACCGACTTTTTCAAAAAAGGCTCGCATGATCTCGGATTTTGTTTTTGGATTGTCTGATTTTGCAATGGCGGCAATGGCTCCATCGGTTGCAAAGCGGACATAGTCATATTGGATTTCATCAAAACCCATCGCATATGCTTGACGGCCGAGACTGATGGCAGCTTCTGCAATTTCTGGATGGGATGGATTGAGCCAAGCGATACCTGTTTTATCTACCCATATTTTTCCAGATGCTGATTTAATCGCTTGCGTTGGATGTGCATAGGCGTAGACAGAGTCGCGCATAACGGCGATGCGTGCGATTCGGTACATGTTGTCTTTGCCAAGGTTGTTGATGATTTCTTGTGGCGGTATGGCGATTTGGCCATTATCCATTTTAAGATCAATGACAACAGTATTTAGCCCAGTCGTTTTTATGTAGGTACGTAATTCTTCTGCGCGTTTAATGCGTACGGTTGCCGCGGTCCAATAGATGCCACGGACTTCTTGAGGAAGTGCTACGTGTGCGGTTACGGATTGTATTGTTTCTGTGCTTAGGGGAGTACTTGTGGCTGTTTCTTGTGGTTGTGCAGATACGGTTTTCTTTGTTGCTGTTTGTTGGATCGTCGTAAATTGGCGAACGAGTTCTCGTCCACTAAATCCTGTTGCTGATAATAATAAAAAAACCGGTAAGGCTATTTGTACTAAACCACGCTTTTCTTGCATGAGCTTAGTATAGCCTTACCGTGTTTTCTTGGCGACCATTAATTTTTTATGATGGGATTTCCTGCTGGGCGAATCTGTACGGAGTTTGCGGTGATGCTTCCATCTTGATTTGGTGTACCTGTTATCATGACATTCGATCCTTGTTTGAGATCGTCTTTTGTTCCTGTATCCATTTTTCCGATGGTTGTTGAAGCGGAGAAAAAGATGATCTTTGAACCTCCGTCGATCAGCTTGAGTGTCATTCCTTGAGCGTCTGTACTTAGGATTTCACCGTTTGTGAAACCTCCTTGCGCACGATTGCCACCTGCTTGCATGCCTCGTCCTCCTGGACCTCCTAGGCCTCCGGGTCTCCCAAAATTTTGACGGTCTCCAGCTGGGTTGATTCTTGTTTTTTGATATTGTATGCCGCCGTAAAATGAGGCTCCGCCGATAAGAAGGATCAGTGCGGCGATGATCGCGTAATGGGTGTTTTTCATAGGGTTGTACTTACTACGTATTAAGTGTCACTCGTATTTCAATGCTTGAATTGGATTCAAGTTTGCTGCGCGTTTTGCTGGATAATAGCCAAAGATTAAACCAATGATAGCGGAAACGCCGAAGGCTAGACCAACGGAGGACCATGCGACTTTGGTTGATGTTCCCATAAAGATATTGAGTCCCCACGAGATCGTAAATCCTAGCCCGATACCGATTAATCCACCGAGTACCGTGAGGAGGATTGCTTCTCCGAGAAATTGGCTCACGATTTCTTCTTTTTCTGCTCCGATGGCTTGGCGAAGACCGATTTCTCGCGTGCGCTCTGTGACGGTTGTGAGCATCATATTCATAATGCCGATTCCGCCCACAAGCAAAGAAATACCGGCGATAGAAGCAAGAAGGATTGTGAATGTTTGTGTTGCGCTTGATGCGGCTGAGGCGATATCGGATTGATTGAGAACGCTGAAATCCGCTAGCGTAGAATCGGCGATTTTATGGCGTCCTAGCAATGTATTTGTGATCGCTGTTTGCGCAGTCGCCATTGATGCTTGGTCGATGGCTTTTACGGTAATCGTTCCGACAAAATTGTTTCCAGTAAAATAGGTCGACATTGTGCTAATGGGAATGAAGACCATGTCATCTTGGTTTGTGAAGCCGGATCCGCCTTTTGCTTTTGTGACACCGATGATCGTGAATTCCATATTTTTAATACGGACTTTTTGTCCGATGGAATCGACGCCTTCTCCAAATAAATCTGTTTGCGTTGTTGGACCAATAACCGCGACTTTTGCGCGTGAGGTGACTTGCGCGTCGGTAAAAAATGATCCTGTATCTACAGTGAGATTGCGCGTCTCTACATAGCTTGGCGTTGTCCCAACGATGGACGTATTTGTATTGGTTCCTTTTGCAACAATCTGTTGTCGTGAATTGATTTCTGGTGATGCGGTTGAGACGCCATCGAGGGTTATGAGCGCTGTCGCATCTTCACGTGTCAGCGTTTGTGAAGATCCGCGACCGCTGCTCACGGTCATGCCTGCACCTCGTTGAGCGCCGGGTTGGACCATGAGTAGGTTTGAGCCAATGGATTGGATATTTGCTTCAATCTGCGCTTTTGAACCTTCTCCAACGGCAAGCATGGCGATGACGGATGCGATTCCGATGACAATCCCAAGCATTGTTAAACCTGAGCGTGTCTTATTTGAGGAGACGCCAAGCCAGATTTCTTCAAAAAGATCGGAGATGTTCATATGGATTCTGGTTGACGACGTGGATGAGCGTTGCGTCTATCTTCCACGAGTTCACCGTCGCGAATAATGAGAACGCGCTTTGCATGTTCTGCGACATAGGGTTCATGTGTGATCAGGATAACAGTGCGTCCTTCATCGTGAAGTTTTTGAAAGGTCCCAAGAACGAGATCGCCAGTTTTGGAGTCGAGGTTGCCGGTTGGTTCATCGGCAAGGACGATCGCTGGATCGTTTACGAGCGCGCGAGCAATGGCGACACGTTGCATTTGTCCTCCGGAAAGTTGATTGGTGAGATGTAGGTGATGGTCTTCTGGAAGTCCGGCAGCGAGAAGGGCTTGTTTTGCGCGAGCTTCTCTGGCCTCGCGATTGATGCCTGCGTAGATTAGTGGAAGGGTGACATTGCGCAGAACTGTAGCGCGGGGAAGCAGGTGAAATGCTTGAAAGACAAATCCGATTTTTGATTTGCGAATGCGAGCTAATTCTTCTTGCGAAAGTGATGTGATGTCTTTTCCATCGAGCGTATAGGTTCCGGATGTTGGAATATCGAGTGCGCCAAGGATGTGCATTAGCGTTGATTTTCCGGAACCGGAAGGTCCTGTGATTGCGACAAATTCTCCTTTGCTGATCGTAAAGCTGACGTTTTTAAGAACGCGTGCGACTTCTTTTCCGTTTGTATATTCTTTTACAACGTTGTGAAGTTCAATCATACGATTTTATTGGCCTCGACTCGCTCCACCGGTAAAGCTTCCGCGCATAGCGTTTCCGCCGCCTGTCGTTGGCAAGAGGCTTGTGGTGCGGGTTGTTGCGGCGGTTGTTGATGGAACGATTGTGCGTGTGATCACCCAGTCTCCTTCCTTAAGGCCAGAAACAATTTCTGTTGATTGATCGCTTGCGAGACCAGTTTCTACGCTTATGGATTGAGGTGCTGTTGTAGAGGCGATGCCTTGGCTTTGCGCTTCTACTGTTGGTGCTGTTATTGTGGGCAGTATTTGTACTGAGCCATTGCGTAGAGCGCTATTTGGTACGATGAGAACATCTGGACGTACGTCAGTCGCGATGGAGACGGAGGCGCTCATGCCTGGTTTGATACGTTCATCCTCGGTTAAAAAGGCAACTTTTACATTGTAGGTGACGACGCCTTGGCTTATGGTGCCGACGGCATCGACCTCGGATACGTTTCCGGCAATAGTGAGATCGGTGATGGCATCAAAGGTGATCGTAGCTTTTTGATTGATTTTAATTTTTGCGATGTCGACCTCATTTAATGGAATAGTCGCCATTTTTGTTTGTGTGAGTATGGTGCTAACTTGTGTTGATGCGGAAACTTGGTCGGCAAGTTGCGAGTTTATTTTTACGATGACGCCATCAAATGGTGCGCGGATGGTGTAATCGTTTAGTGTTTCCTGTGCGTCATTCAAGCGATCGCGGGCTGATTGTAGAGATGATTGACGTTGCGCGACGGTATTTTTTTGTACCGCAATATCAATCGTATCTGGTCCTTTGCGGAGATCATCGAGCGTAACTTGAGCTTCCATGAGCGATTGTTTTGCAAGATCGATATCGATGCTATCGGCGCCTTCTCGTAATTTTGTTAGCGCGTCTTTTGCTTTTTCAATGGCGCGTTCGGAATTTGCATAAGTTGTTTTTGCACTATCGATCGTATTGCGACGCGTATTGATCGTGCGGAGTTCATTGGCGATGTCGGAATGATCGGATTGTATTTTGTTACGCAAACCATCTAAGGTTCCTTGGCTAAAGGAAGAAGAGGTTAATGTGGAAATAAGAGCTTCAGCTGTTTCCTGGAGGAGCGGTTCAGAGATGCGGAGAGCTTGCTCTGAATTCACGAGAGCTTGCTCGATGTTTGCGGGGTTCTCGTTGAGCGGATCAAGGGCGTCGATTTGTGTTTTGAGGTCAACAATTTTTTGGCGTGCATTTGTGTAGGAGGCTTTTGCAAGGGCGAGACGGCTAGAATCGAGAACAGAAAGAAGTCCTTCAAATGTATCGTTTTTTCCAACGTCATCAATACCGAGGACTCCATCGGCATCGTAGAGAAATGAGCGGAGATTTTGCGCGAGTGTTTTTAATTCTGGAATGGCATTGTTATAGGTGTCGCGAATAGCTTTTGGTGTGTTTTCTATTTGCGTTGCGAGATCGGCCTCGGCTTGTTTGATGTCGAGGGGATCGGCTCCTGCGATGAGATCGTTCAGTGAGCGTTGTGCTAAATTGACTGCGTTTTGTGCTTTCACGAGCGCGAGTTTATCGGCGGGCGCGACGTATTTTTTGTAGGTGAGTTCTGTGGATTGGAGTGAGAGCTCGGCATCACGAACGGATTGTTGTGCGTCGCGTACGGTGCGTAGGGCAAGTTTGCGATCGACTTCAAATAAAGGGGTACCTTCTGTAACAATATCGCCTGTTTTTATAAGAACTTTGGTAATGCTGCCGGAAACGGTTGGGGTAATATTGATTTGATTTTGACCAGAAACTTGGCCACTTCCGGAGACGGAGGCTACGACGGTTCCGCGAGTGACTTGGCCGAAAACGTATTTTGTTGCTTGAACCGGCTTATTGTATTGCGTGCCAATAATGGTTCCGGTAATGGCTATAGCAATAACGCTTCCAATAATGGATTTCTTTGTTGCGAGTCGTTTTATTGTTTGGATCATAATCTGGATAGATATGCAGTTAATACGCTCGCACATTTGGTTTCTTTCAATAAAATTTGGCTAAACTTAGCGTAATTTGTGTTATTTGTCTAGACGAGTAGAAAGAAGAGGCGTTTGATGGCGTAGTAATAGATAAGTCCGCATGACAAATCCCTCTTCCACTCGCACAGACGAGGATATTGTTGGCGATGCTTTGGTGCATAAAGAGGTTTTTGCACTTTTGGTCCTTCGCTACCAAGAACGATTGGCGCGCTATTTGCGCCGATTGGGTGTTTTGCGACGTGAGGATATGGAGGACATTTTGCAAAATGTCTTTTTGAAAACGTATCGTAATTTGAATGAATTTGATCGCCAGTTGAAATTTTCGTCTTGGATTTATCGTATTACACACAATGAAGCGATGAGTTTTTTTCGGTCTAATGCTTCACGACCTGAGGGACATTCTGTAGAAGATGCCGAGCTGGTTCTTGAGCAGTTGCATGGTCATGACGATACATCGATGCAAGCGGAGCTTGGATTGAATAGTGCACAGTTGTCGCGATCGATGAAAAAACTTGAGCCAAAATATCGAGATGTTATTATTCTTCGTTTTTTTGAAGATCGTGAATATTCTGATATTTCTGATATTTTACGTGTTCCTATTGGGACGGTCGCAACACTATTAAGTCGTGCAAAAGTACGATTGCGCAAGAATCTCGCCCATATCGCTTAGCTCTATGAATGAAATACCCTCTCAACAATCAAACGCTTCTCAAGACTTTGCGCTTAAGGTCTTGGATCGTATTGAGGAAGAACGAGTTGTCCCTCGTCCTCGATGGCAATTTACGATGAAGAATCGGTTATTTTGGGTATTGGGTGTTTTATCAGTTATTGTTGGTTCGTTGTTGGCGGCGGCGCTTGTCTTTGCGCTTGTGAATGCTGGTTGGGAATATCGTGAAATCACGCATCATGGTTTTTTTGGATTTGCTTCACAGATCTTGCCAACGCTTTGGATCGTGGCGCTTCTTGGTGCGCTCTTATTGGCGTATGAAAATTTTCGACATACATCGCGTGGGTATCGTGTGTCGTTGATTGTTATTTTGGGGCTGTGTTTTATGGTTGTTGTTTTTGGAGGAGCCTTGTTTTATTTTGGTGGAGCTGGTCGCCTTATTGAGGAGGAGGTTGGAGGACGTATTCCGATGTATCGTCCGGTGATGATGCAACAAAAGATGATGTGGTCTCGACCAGAACAGGGGCTGTTAGCTGGGCAGGTTATTGAGTATGACAAGGTTCAATCCTTGTTACGTTTGCGGGGTTTTGATGGAAATACCTATTTATTAACGACAAAGGATTTGGCGGACGATAGTCTTGAAGTTTTGACGGAGGTTGGGGAGTCTGTGCGTGTGATGGGGGCTTTTGCGAAGTCGACGGATGGATCGAATGTTCCATTTTTCCGGCCATGCTATGTTTTCCCTTGGGAGCCACGTCATTCTTTGCCTAAGATTCATGGCATTGTGTGTACAGGTGAAAGAATTATCCAAGAGCCACGTAGTACTGATTGTAAGGGTCTCGTGCCTCATGAGGCTCTTCAAACGCTTCACTTTGGAGCGTGCCGTTAATTCACTATTTTCCACGTATTCATGAACTATCGTGTACTATTTTTCTCTTTGGCGGTTGCTCTTCCGCTTGCCGCTCTTGCATTGACCGGCGTGCATGCCGCTACAAAAGTGACGGCTTCAGGAAGAACAGATATTCAGAGATGGGGACAATTTGAGCAGGTGAATCTTACCGATGCACAGAAGACTGCTGTTGAGCAGGCTCAGACCTTGCACAAACAGGCAGACGATATCCTTGTCAATGCTGGTTTGACGATACGTCACCCAGGACGAGGCGGTATGATGATGGGTCGCGGTTTCGGTTTAAGGTCAGCGTATACGAGATGACATTTTTTATTGAAAAACGCGCTGTGTAAGGACAGCGCGTTTTTTTATTTTTTGTAGATGTAGATTGCTTCGTGTTTTTCTTGTAGCGGCCATGCGTGAAATGGAAATCGAAATGAAACGATTGTTGCACCAGGCTTTAATTCTTTTTGTAGTTTTTTTTCTAAACGCTTCATGATAAATCCTACGCCAAAGACAGTAATGGTATCGTATTGAGAAATATCCGCCTTCCAAAAATTTTGCCAGTAAATAGTTGCTCGATTTTCTAAGCCAGCGTCTTGAATGTTTTTTTTAGAGGTTTTTATCAAGAGTGGATTGATTTCATATCCATGTGCTTCTATCCCGTGCTTTGCTAGTGCGATCACAATTCTACCATCCCCGGATCCGATGTCGGCGGCTTTTAGTCCTGAGCCGGTTGGTAGGAGGGGGATTAGCCGTTCAATATCTTTCTCTGTTGTTTCTAGATATGGTGCGCCTTTTGCCATGTAGGAGAGGGCGATAATGTTTATCACATTCATTATCATTGCGATGCCAACCGCAAGGAGGCTGCTCCAAAGGAAAAAAGCATTTAGCATGTTGTGTTTAGTTTAACGCATTTGTTTCAAAGCTACGAAATAAGAAAACGCCCCAGCTCCTTAAAGATTTGGAGTGAGGCGGTTTTTAGCGTTTTAGATTGCGGCATTGTTGCAGCAGAGCTCGAGCTCACGTGCGTAGACTGGGCATGTGATGCGAGCCATCGCGAGGAGATAGGTCCTTGTTTCCTCGATGTAGTTCAGACGACGCATCTCGTTATATGCTCGCATGTCTGACAAATTGTCGAGTCGATCCGCGAGTTTGACGAGTCGGACATAGAAGTGACCGTTTTTAATGGTGGCGTAATATGTCTTGATCGGTTTGTCTGTTCTTTTTAGCATTTCACCCGTGA
>CAIXDN010000054.1 GCA_903918235.1 Candidatus Uhrbacteria bacterium | reverse complement strand
CCGAGCTTCTTGCAAACACACTCCCCGACTATATCGATGGGGTTATTCAGCCTGTTGAACAGGACCATTTGCAGGCGACATCGGTAAAATTGCTCTCACGCGAGGATGGAAGACTGGATCCTGCCACAAAAACATCTGCGGAGCTTGAACGGCTTGTTCGTGCCAATGATCCTTGGCCTGGGACGTTTATAGAAGTCGATGGCAAACGTTTAAAGGTTTTGGCTTGCGAAGTCGATGGAGCGACGGATTTACCGCCAGGGACGCGTTTTGAGGTCGACGGAATGCCCGCAATCGCCTGCGCCGATGCCGTTGGACTTCTCCTCACAAAAGTTCAACCAGAAGGAAAACCGCCCCTTGAGGGAGCGGATTTCTTGCGAGGTGCGAGAGGTTGGAGCTAGGTTTTATTTTAGTTTTGCCGCCATTCGCATCATATCCATGTCTCCATCTCCACAGCCATGTTCAATAACGACCGTGTGGGTTTTTAAATTTTTTACTACTTCAACAGCAATAACTTGAGAATCACAGAAACCACCTTTGCCTTCAATCAACGCCGCCTTTTTTCCATTCAACGTAAATTGCTCAAGAACTGTGCCGTTAGAAGGACCGTCTGTCGACGGAGCGAAATAATGCTTAATCGTGTCATTGGTAAGTATGCTTATGTTGTACTTTCGATTCAGTCCGCATGCATCAACAGCTTCGTAAAGACCGACACCAAAGGATGTATCGCTGAATTTTTCGTACCAATTAATCTGCTTTCCGACGATGTACCAGTATGGCGACCATGGGAAACTGATTGTGACGCCGCTTTTCGTTACCAGTGTTTTCCATTCTGCGGCTGTTCCTGGCCTTGCCATTGTCTGACCTAAAGCAATTTGCTGGGTCATTGTACAACCATTCGCAAGAGATTCTGCGAGGCTTGTGATTCGTGTCATTTCTTGTGGACTAACAACTTCTGCGCGAACGAGCATCGGCGTTACTGACATCATTACGGACAAACCGAGCATTGAAAGGACTTTGAAATGTTTCATATGGGGACAGTATATCACCCCCCCCCTACAACGGGACAATAGTCTCAATTGTTATGCTAGTTCTTTTTTACGTGTTGCGTATTGGAGACCTATGCCGGCAAACAACATGAATATCGGTACGAATATATAGCCTTGCAAGATATCGGCAGATCCAAAGAATGTAGTGAACAGCACTCCTGGCTTAGATTGATTGGAGCTTGTCTCAAAATATCGATAATACAAACCAAATGTCTGGCATGCTTGAATTTCTTGCATGAGAACACCTTTTTCTGAACGTTTTACTGTCTCGCAATATCTGACAAAAGATGATGAAGCTAAACCCACCCCAACCATCACACTTATCAATGCTAATAACAGCGCGCGCCGTGCGGGATCTATCCACTTTTTTAAAACATCTCGAAAAAGATAAGCGTAGAGAACAGAAAATAGTAATGACGGTACAAATACGAATAACCAACGAGGAATCGTATAGTAAATTCGTACACCGGTTATCACTCTGTCGAGAATTTTTATGGACGATAACAGACTATCGACCGTAATAATTATCGAAGGAAATACAATCAAAGGTGAAAGAAGCATTGCGACCTTTTTTAGATCGTATGCACGTAATAAAGCGAGTACTGTTGCGATCAAAAATATGCCTAGAAATACGTAGTTCAGAGGACTAACCAAAAGCGATGCAAAAAATAATGACGCAAGAAGAATCGCTATCCCAACCTGGATTTGATTTTTATTTTGTTTCATAGATTTACACAAAGCTTATCATAAGAATCATAATCCCCAATGGATGATTCAAATATGGCGTGAACATATGGACGACGGCGAGTGTTGCGATGACTGGGGCTAGGTGTGGTCGTTTTTTGATGATGGCGGCGAGGATCCAGAGCATGATGAGCGGGCCGAGGATGCCGAATTTGATCCAGAGGTCGAGCCAGCCCCACTCGAAAGCGTAAGTCGTGTAGAGTCCGCCGGTTTGGGCGACGATGCGTGGGTCGGCGCTTTGGTAGGTGGCGGTGGCGCCGAAGCCGTGGCCGAGAATTGGGGCTTCCATGGCTTTGTCGAACAGAATTGGTAACAACTCCCATCGGCTGGTTGCGGCGCTCTCTCCGGCGTCAATACGGGCTGTAAACCATGCGATAGGATTTCCGGCAGTCGACGAAGGTAGTGGAATCCAGGCGATACCGATGAGGGCGAGGAGTGCGAGTGTTCCGGCTACACAAATGCCGGCGAACCACGAAGGGGCATGATATTCCGT
>CAIXDN010000053.1 GCA_903918235.1 Candidatus Uhrbacteria bacterium | reverse complement strand
TTGAAACACCATGCCGACTTGCGCATGGAGATGACGACTCTCATATTCACTGACCAGGGTCCCATCGTAATAGACGCCTCCGATATTTGGAGGCGTGAGCCCGGTGAGAACGTTGAGAAGTTGGGTTTTTCCTGCGGCAGTTGGACCGAGAATAGCTGTACGGGTCTTTGCTGGAAGGAAAAAACTGACATGTTTTAAGACAGTGATCTCTCCAAATGAGACAGAAACGTCTTTGAGTTCAACCTCGCCTCGTAAGTCTGTTTTTAGCCGGCCTGTGTTTTTGATTTCTGGAGTATTTAGGACCTCTGCGATGCGTGTATAGGAAGCCGATGAACGTGAGATCATGTTGCTCATAAATCCAAGCATGACAATGGGAAAAACCAAAATACTGATGTAGCTGTTAAACGCAGAAAGTTGTCCGATCGTCATTTGATGAATGATGACCAGGTGACCACCAAACGTAAGAATGGTTAGCGTCGCAAGGCTGGAGATGAATGTCATTAATGGAATCATGCTCGCAAATACGCGCAGGATTTTTAGGTTGTTTTCTTGCGCATCTGTGCTGACGCGGTAGAACTTTTTCGCTTCTTCTTGTTGACCGTGAACGACACGGATGATCATCGCTCCAAGAATGCTTTCATTGATGGTCTTGTTAAGATGGTCAATGATTTGTTGCGATGCTTTAAAGAGAGCGCCAGCTTTTGAGAAAATCTTAAAAAACATGAACCCGATAATCGGGATGATGATGAGAACAGTCATGCCAAGTTTTAGGTTGGTTGTTACGAGCATGATGCTCGCGCCAATAAGCAGGAATGCAGAGGAAACAACAATGACCATCGCTTGAGAAACGAAGGTTTTGACAGCGTCTATATCGCTTGTGAGATTTGTTAGTAGCTTTGAAGCGCTCGATGCTTGGATGAATGCGTAGCTTTGGCGTGAGATTTTTTCTGCGATTTGTTCCCGTAGATCACGTGCGATACGTTCAGATGCATAGGTCTGGAGGATCCCAAGACAATAATCAGAGACAAGCATCGTGATCGCTATTGCTAAAAATGGGATGAGTAATGCGAGAATGTCCGGATGACCGCTCGTGTAAGCGTCGATACTGTTCGCTACCATTCTTGGCAGGAATAGGCTTAGCGCTTTCCCAAAAATCGAAAGACTCAGGAGACTGATAATCCACCCTTTGTATCGTGGAATCAGGCTAAAGAGTGTATTTTTGTTTGTATTTAGTGGTTTTCTGTTTTTCATAGATGATTAGGATTGGCCGTTTGACGATTCTCTTGTTTCGCTTATAAGATCTCTATCAGCGTAAGCTATATTTTTATCGTATTTATCTCATTTTGTCTATGATATCTTCCGAAGTAGTTGTAAAGGCGTTGAACTGGCGTTTTGCAACGAAAGTGTTTGATTCAGGGAAGAAAATTGCAGAACAGGACTTGAAGGCTATTCTTGAGTCTGGTCGTTTAGCGCCAAGTTCATTTGGAATCGAAGCTTGGAAGTTTTTGGTTATCGAGAATTTAGAGCTACGCTCAACATTACGTGCTTCTGCTTGGGGACAGGCACAGGTTACGGATGCTTCACACTTGATTGTGATCGCACGCCGCACGGATGTTCGTGAGAATATTGCTCATGAATTGATGGCGCGTACCGCACAGACGCAGGGCGTCGCTGTAGAGGCATTGGCCGGTTATAAGCAGATGCTTGATGGTAATATGGCTAGCAAATCTGATGCGGATCTTGATGCTTGGGTCCGGGCTCAGACATACATTGCTCTTGGAATGATGATTGAAACGGCTGCGATGCTTGAAATCGATTCTTGCCCAATGGAGGGCTTTGATCCACAGAAGTTTAACGAGATTCTTGGTCTTGCAGAAAAGAATCTTTCTGCGACAACGATATTGGCTGTTGGTTATCGTGGTGGAGATGAAGCGGTAAATCGTTCAAAGACGCGAAGAGGCTTTGAGGATGTTGTTGAGTTTATTAGCGCGTAAGAAAGTTTTCTTTTTCTTCTTTGCTCCAACTCTTGATTTTTGCTTCTCGTTTACGAGCGGCGGTTGGAGTTTTTGAGGGTTTGGTCCAGACGAGGGTTACGGGAAGGTGACTGCGTGTGTACGCAGCGCCTTTCCCGGCATTGTGCTTGATGACGCGCTCGGTGACGTTTGTTGAAATGCCGGTGTAAAGACTGTTGTCATTACATCGCAGGATATAGACGTGCCAGCGTTTCATGTGGTATTTTTTATTTGTTTATTGTCGTAATCGTTCATTGTAGCATGGTCGCAAATAGTACCCAGATAAGATATGGTAGATGTGGATAAATGGAGATGAGTGCCCAGATGAGGTTTAAGATAAACGGTAGGACGCCAGTCTGGTTTTTTAAGGGCTTTATACCAATCGAATGTATCCATATAGAGGTATTCTTGCATGATCCTGATAATTCCGCTAAGATTTTGTCACTTATAAATACAGACGTTTGGAGAGGTCGCATAGTGGCCTAGTGCACTTGCTTGGAAAGCAAGCATACCGCAAGGTATCGGGAGTTCGAATCTCCCCCTCTCCGCCATATAATACATCCGCCGAAATGGCGGATTTTTATGATCAAAAAATATTTATACACAGATGTATGCCATGGGTCTTATGTAGGTGTGCTATACTCTTATTAACGTTTAATAATATTAATTGTTCTCAACTCCATATGGAAAGCTCAAGTAAAGTGTTTGCCATCATCGCCGGTTTGTCCGCTTTTGTTTTCATGTTTGTCTTCGTCATCATTGGAATGACAGGCAAGCCAACATCATCTCCAGTTGCTCGTCAGGCTGCCGTTGTTAAACAGGTCGCAAAGGCAGTGCCAGTAGTCAAAGTTAACAATCGTACAAAAATGGTTCTTAACGTTCCAGTAGCTAAGCTCATCAGACAGACATTGACCGTCAAATAAGTCGTAGCCGTTCTAAGCGGTTTAGATTACATCGTCTCGCTTCATTGCGAGGCGATGTTTTTTATGCCTACTTGTTGTAATGATTCCTATTGTTATGTTAATGTAAGATAAATTTTCTTATGAAACGTACTTACTTTTCAGTGCTTTTGAGCATTCCCGTTGTTCTTGCTGCTATTGTGTTAGGGGAGTTGTTTTTACCGGTTCCTTCTAAGCCTTTTACACAGTTAAATTGGCGATCGGCTTCTTATACGCTGATTGCTATATCTGATGTCAAAAGAAAAGGCGAGAATGGAACATTATTGCTGCGCTTTAATGATGGTTTAGAGCAGTTTATGCGTGGGGATTGGAAAGTCTTTTTCCCTAGCAACTCCTCAGTCTATCTCTATGGCTCTGCTCCGGAAACACAAACGGCTAGTTCCGCAAAGCCTCTTCTTTACAACTTTATTTATGCAAAGAGTATTTATAGTGTCCCTATTGATTCAATTTCCGGACCTATCATAAGTGTAGAAGAGAATAAGGACGCTACGTATCTTGCTATTGGTTTTTCAACTGGCACGCAGACTCAGTATTGCCTTGCGGAGCATTTGAATGCTCAGAAGCCTGGGTGCGTGTCTCTGCTTACCCCGGGAATAGAACAAGTGAAATGGGACACGGACACAAAACACGAGCTTGTTCTTCGTACGGCCTCTGGAAGTCTGTTTACGGTAGACCCCTGGGAAAAAGAGGAGGCTTCTCCAAAACCCGTTATTGCGGAAAAAGATTCTACACGACTTGAAAAGTTGGATCGTTTATTTTATGTTCCGTTGGCTGATTCGGCTGTTTCACCTGGTCGAGGTACAAGGATATTGAATAGATTTTTAAATCTAGTAATTATCTCAGATGAGAAAGGACGTACTGTTCATCGTCTTCCTTTTGGGGCGGCGG
>CAIXDN010000052.1 GCA_903918235.1 Candidatus Uhrbacteria bacterium | reverse complement strand
CCTCCTCCTCTTCCTCATCACTTTCTTTCTCATTCTCTTCCTCCTCATTGCTATTTGTGAATGTTGTCTTTTTTGATTCATCTGACTTTGCTAGCATTGGAGCTTGGCTTTGCTGAATCATCGCTGCTTCTGCAGCACGGGTTCTTGAATCGCTCCATTTCTGAAACGGTATCATGATCGCACGGACCAAATTTGCTCCTCCTTTGAACATAAGGTCAAAGAAAAATAAAATCTGTTTTAATGAAGCGTTGAATGTTAGTAAAAGCGAAACAATAAATAGCGCTGCCAATATTGCCATTGTTCCTGCCATACCCATCATTCCTACAAGAGGTAAGCCGATCATTTCACCGAGCTTTCCTCCTGAGGACATGAGGGCTCCGTCAGCAACATTTTCTATTCCAGGGAAAGTAACAATATGAACCAGCGGGTTTAAGCTGACAAAAAACAATAAAAACCCGATAACGTTAGAGAATTTTAGAGGTAGTCTTTCTGGGGCGAGTACGTGATATGCCCAGGCTAGTAGCAAGAATGGAACAACGATTTTATCCCAACCGAATACATAGGAAACTCCGTTGTTTAATGCATGGCCAAAAGCTCCTGCAAAATCAAACATGGCCAGCAATAGAAAAAAGGAAATAAAGAATAGCAGTATTATCGCTATACCTTTGCCTGTTTCCGAATCTAAGGCTAAGTCAAAAGACTTTTTTTTACGTCTGGCCATAACCGCATCATTCTATCAGAATTTTGGTTTTCTGTTTTATTCTTCTGCTGGAATCTCGTCTGCCATGCTATCTGAGTCGTCGGTCTTTTTTATTGCGGTGCCTGTTTGCTCGCGTTCTTTCCATGTAGCGATCGACTTTTCACGGATTTCTTTCATGACTGCTGGGCGTTCTTTTAGCGAAAGTTTTGCGTTTTCACGCCCAACTCCGAGCTTTTCTCCACCAAATGAATAGGAATTTCCTGATTTGTTTACAACGCCAAGTTCTACACCGCAATCAAGCAAGTCACCAGGAACGGAAATGCCTTCGTTGTACATAATATCGAACTCTGTTGTGCGGAATGGGGCGGCGACTTTGTTTTTTACGATTTTTACTTTTACACGGTTTCCGATAATCTTTTCGCCCATTTTTATCTGAGCGCTGCGTCGAACCTCGATACGCATCGATGAATAGAACTTAAGCGCTGTTCCTCCTGTTGTTGTTTCTGGGTTTCCAAAGACTACACCGATCTTCATACGAATCTGGTTAATGAAGATGACGGTTGTTTTTGAACGAGAGACAATGCTTGTGAGTTTGCGTAATGCTTGGGACATCAAACGAGCTTGTAGACCCATGTGGTGGTCGCCCATTTCTCCTTCGATTTCTGCTTTTGGTGTGAGGGCTGCTACGGAGTCGACGACGATGACGTCTACGGCATTTGATCGAACGAGTGTTTCTACGATATCGAGAGCCTGCTCTCCGTTATCTGGTTGAGAGATGAGCATTTCATCGATATTTACACCGATCTTTCTTGCATATTCTGGATCGAGCGCGTGTTCTGCGTCTACGAAGGCGGCGATGCCACCCATTTTTTGTGCTTCTGAAATGATGTGCTGGGCAAGCGTCGTTTTACCAGATGCTTCTGGGCCGTAGATTTCAATGATACGTCCGCGCGGAACTCCAAAGACTCCGAGCGCGAGATCGAGAGAGAGACATCCCGTTGGGATTGTTTCTACATCCATCTTGCGTGCTTCCCCAAGTCGCATAATTGATCCATCACCAAATTTTTCTTTAATTTGATCGATTGCTGTTTGTGCTGCTGCGTTGCGACCTGCTTGTTCATCATTTACTTTTTTTGCCATATTTTTTTCATGTGTTCGATTTATGTTCTATACGATACGGGACTCTTCGTTTTGGGTAAAGTGGATAAGTTTATAGAAGTGCCCCGACCCGATAGATTCGGATCGGGGCTTCAGTAGGCTTGCGATTGTTAGTAACAATTTTCATCGATAAATCCATCGCAATCATTATCGAAGCTGTCTCCGCAGACTTCTGAGCCGCAGCATTCACGGCTCCACAGGCAGTAGGGCCACTGGCATTTTAGACGGCTCATAATTCCACTTCTCATATAACAGATCGGTCCGATTTGACCGAGGCTACATTCAAAGTTTTCATCAACGCGGCCGTCATAGTCGTCATCGAAACCGTTGCAGACTTCTGTTGCGGCCATAACGCGAGTTGCAGCTCCGGCGTCTTGAGTTAGCCATTCGCTTTGGTGTTTGGTTACATCGTAACCTTGAGCGCAGCCAGCGATTGCGGGAAAAAGGATGAGACTGGTGACTGTCACGAGCATGAAGATGATCCATCGGCGCATAGGAACCTCCCGACCGCGCTCAACACTCATTGTGAGCACGGCCAGGGGTTACCCCGGCGCTGAAGGCTGATTGAACAGAGGCGGTTGGTCGTACCACCAATATCGAGATGATCAGGGTTTGACTACTCATGAGTCAGCGTCAATTCACCTGAGACTTTCTTGATATTCCACGTTTAATCATTACATTGATTTACTTTGCTTTAAGGCGTGATCTAGACCTGCAAGCATGAAGAGGTCCGGATCACGGAAGCTTTCCAGGCCGGTAAACCTGGGAGCTTCCTTTCAACGAGCAATGTGTTTTTTGTTTACGACACGTACGGATGTATACGTTCCCTCGTGCCATAATTACATAGTAGGAATTGCAGAGTATCGCGTCAAAATATCTGTTTGTCTTCATCGACATAACAGTTTTGACTTTGTTTCTTTCCTCTTTTTAATGACGTGCTTGTTTGAATTATTTTGTTTTCTTTTTATGACGCGGCTTCTTATCTAACAGAACTCGCGTAGAGCCTGTGGATTATTTTATCTTACTGTTCTGTGGGTAACTTCTTCCAAGCCCACCAAATCACTGCATAGCAGGCAAACATAAACCACGGAGTCACGCCCAAACCTGACCAAGATCCCCAACCGAGACTTTGTGCGGTGTCCGCAATCCATAAGAGCGCGGAGAGAAAACCTCTGGCCGGAAGTGTGAACGGTTCAAATGGAAGTATGAGCGCGATCAGTCCGGTTCCCATCGCCCATGGAATTAACGGAAGCGCTAGCAAATTTGTGAATACGCCGATCACCGTAGTTTGGCCAAATGCCCATGTCGCATATGGCGTTGTCATGAGTGTGGCGGCGAGCGTCATGGAAATGCTTTCACGCAACCCTTTCCACGGGATGCGCTTTTCAAAATAGCCGTCGAAGCGTTTTCCCCATGTCATGAGACCGGCTGTTGCTAAGAACGATAAGGCGAATGAGGGATCGTAAACGAGCGACCAAGGTTTCCATGCGGCAAAGACAACGGCCGCGACAAGGAGCAGTCGTTTTGTTGAAGGGATGCGACCGACCATTGGGGCGAGCGTGATGAGCCAGCCCATGATCGCGGCGCGAACGACCGGCGCTTGCGGCGCAACGAGCCAGACGAATGCGATCAACACGCCCGTAAGAAGTAAAAAAGTTTTCCTGCGTGAGAAATGAAACAGTCCAAAAAGTTGCATCGCGGCAAGAACAACGATCATTACATTTGAACCGGACACGGCGATCAGGTGCGTCATACCGGCGGTGCGGAATGCGGTTTTTGATTCTTTTGAAAGATTTCGTTCTCCGTACAAAATGCCGGCGAGCAATGCACCTTCATCGCCGGGCAAGCCTTGCCGAATGCGTGCGGTTAGTTGTTCACGCCATGGATTTGATGCGACTCGTGTATACGCAAAACCTTTTGGATCAAGAAAACGAAGGTTGCCGGGAATGACGGACGATTCAAAACGCCAAAGACCGAGGAGTAAAGCCAGCACAATAAGCGCGACAAGTTTTGTGGTTGGTTTTGACGCTATAACAATTGCAAGAACAGCCATCACCGCACCGAATGCAAAACAGTCCATTCCGATTTTTGCGCATGGGAATGGACTGTGGAGTGCGGTTCCAATCAAAAAAGCGGAAAGGAACCAGCCGGAGATTTTCCAGAGTGATGATTGCACCCTTTAACTCCGTTCCATTGTTTTGGTTTGGAGTCAATGTTATATTCATGTTCTATGAGCCTTGATCTAAAGTTTCATGCTTGGAGCGCTAAGACTGCTGATAGTGCTTGGGATGCTTTGCCCGAAATGGTGCAAACCATGCGAGGCATGCTTAACAAGCCGTATGACAGCATACGCCATGAGCTCGAAAAGTACGCTTGCGGTGATATGGTTTTTGATTCTCTTAAGAATCCTTTTACCGAGACGCAGCTCATGTGGCTTTTCACGCTTCTTGATTTGCGTTTTGGCAGCTTAGCCCATGAATACTTAGGAGATACGATAGGTGAATACGTGTCACGGGATCTTCTTGATGCGACTGGCTTTTGGGAATTCTCCGCGCTTCAATTGAGTGAATATTTTGCAAATTTAGATGAAAATCTTATTAATGAGACTGCTATAAAAATAAATACGGAAAAATACACGGATCCCAGTGTTGATCCAAATAACTTATGGGTCTATCCCCATCAGAATGAATATCTTGCCGATACCAAAAAATTTTTTGAACTTGTTCGTGCTCTGTTGCAAAAGGCTCAAATGACGGAGGATGGTATTTTTGTTATCGAGGCCCAGGACGAAATCGCATCAGAAGATGCGGACGTAAAAAATCTTTTCGACAAAAGAGCCCACGAACATTTTGCCAAGTATTCAAAATTGTTCTCGCCTACACAATCAAGCTCTTCCGACGGACAATGAGCGGAAACCGGCGGCGCGGACGGCTTCGGGTTTTAACAGGTTGCGGGCGTCCATGAGCAAATCTCCTTTCATTGCTTTGCGAATGGCAGACAAGTCTAGGTTGCGGAATTCATCCCATTCTGTGGCGATCACGATAGCGTCGGCATTTTGTGCGACTTCGAGAGGGCTTGTACCGCGTAACACGTAACGCATAGCGTCGGGGTCGTAGATAACAGCCTCGGGATCGTAACCGGCAACGGATGCGCCCGCTTCATGAAAACGACGTGCCAGTTCTAGTGCGGCGGATTCGCGTGTGTCGTCGGTATTGTTTTTGAAAGCGAGTCCGAGGAGACCGATGTGTTTTCCTGAAAGACCACCGAGTGCTTGCTCCACACGATCTACGATGCGCGATTTGGCGCGCTCGTTCATCTCACAAGCCGCGGAAACGATAGACATCGGATGGCCGAGCGCTTCTCCGACTTTGCGAATGGCACGTACGTCTTTTGGAAAACAGGATCCGCCCCAACCGAGACCGGCGCGTAAAAAATCTTTACCGATGCGCGGATCTGAACCAATGCCTATCGCGACTTCTTCAATATCGGCGCCGAGCATTTCCGCGAGATGCGCGATCTCGTTTATGTAACTGATTTTTGTTGCGAGAAATGCGTTTGCCGCATATTTGGTGAGCTCGGCGGAACGAGGTGACATGATGAGTTTTGGACAATCAAGAACTGCGAAAAGTTGCTTTGCTAATTCTGTTGCGCGCTCTGATGGTGAACCAATAATGATGCGCGTTGGATTCATGAAATCGGAAACGGCGTGACCTTCTCGGAGAATTTCCGGATTTGAAATGACGTCGAAATCACCGGAATAGTGTTTTTTGATACATTCGCGCACGCGTTCCGCGGTACCAACAGGTACGGTACTTTTATCTGCAACAACGATGTATTTATTCATGTGCTTAGCTACTGCTTCTGCGGCAGCAAATACATAGGAAAGATCCGCTGAGCCGTCCTCTGCGGAAGGCGTGCCGACAGCGATGGAAACCCATTCTGCGTTTGGGACAGCTTCTGTGTACTCTGTTGTAAATTTCAAACGGCCGTTTCCAACATTACGCTTTACGGTTTCTTCTAATCCTGGCTCAAAAATCGGCATGATGCCTTGGCGAAGTTTTTCAATTTTTTGAGGATCGAGATCCACGCATGTGACGTGATGACCGAGCTCAGCGAGACAAGCGCCGGAAACAAGTCCGACATAACCGGTACCGACAATAGCGACGTTCATATCAACCTATCTCATCACACGATCCTTTCTTGTGAAAGATGCCCGCTGTTATCTGCAAATTCTAAGCCGGTTCCTGGAGAAAAAAATGTCATGTCGTTTTCCTCATAAGAAGTTGGTTGCACGTTTTGAAGGAGTCTTCTTCCGGAAATGCCTCTGTCTTTTTCAATACCTCCTAACTGGTTTTGCAAGACTCGCGAGATGACTGATCCTGCTTGTCCTACTGAACCTTCTTGTACGCCAGCTACGATGCAGGGCAACTGGATGCGTGCGAATGGAAAAGGACGAGGCTGTTTTGCCTGCCATGCTTCTTTCATTTTTTGCATGACATTTTTTGCAAACTCATATGTATGGCATGCGTCCATTATCACGGTAATATCTTTTAGCGTTTCTGCGCTGTGTTGTTCCTGTACACGAGCAAGTAATGCCTCTGCTAATGCAACATCTGTAATTGCCTCAGCTCCTCCTTGATGGCCCATCCCCAAAAAATGCTCTGCTCCATGCGTACTAAATGCCAGCAGCGTTTTTCCTTTTGATGAAGCAATAACTTTTTTTAACATGCCGAGCGTTTCTGAGTTTGAGCCTCCTTCTGGTGTTGCAATTTTGTTTATACGGTCTTGATTTACTCCAGATGATTCGAGAACCTCATCCCATGCGCCGTCTTCTGTTCCTGAAAAATATCTTGCATCGTTTCCTGCAAATATAATCACCTGCTCTGTCGATGCGTCTACAATCGACCGCTCAAGCATCGTGCGTCTTGCTTCCAGCAATCGTTCTGCGAGCGCTCTTGGCGATTCTTCATCTGACTCGCTTTTTTCATGTATATACGATTTTATAAATGAATAGTATTCCACGAGTGTAAGGTCTTCTTGTTTTCCTAGCTCGATCATCCAAGGCTGAGATGAAAGTCTTTTGAAGAGCTTTTTACGCTGCTTTCCAGACCAGCCTGGTTTTTCTTGCATACGTTGCCTGTCTGCTTCCGGACGATTCGGCTTATTTCTCGGATCCATGTCCTGGCTCCATATGTCTGGACTTGCTGGAACATAGTCTCGCATCCGCGTCTCATAGTATTGTCCATTTCTATCAAAAGAAACCTCTTTGCCCTCTGTTGCAAGAGCCTCGTTCCATGCTTTAAATACTAAGCCTTGTCCATGACATGAGCTAAAAAGCTGTAGCGCGTCTTCATATAGTAGCCGTGCTTCCTGCCCTCGTGTCGAGGGATATCGCGTTAGGATTTTTGCTATTTGCTTTATCCTCTCGGGAAGTACCGATGCAAGAAGCGCCTTCCGTGCCGCCTCTTGTTCTTGGCTAGCATCGCTACTTCCATTTGGCACAAAGCCAATTTCTTGTCTTAGTTTTTTTGCAAAATCGTTTATTTCTAATTGAAATGCTGCTATTTCACGCGCATCATTCTCTTCATCTTTATGGAGGCGGCTTCCAACTTCCCAACGTATTGTTTGGTCATGCGGTTCAGAAAATTCAACTTCATCGCGTTGGATTTCTTGTTTCTTTGGTGGCTTTGGAGCCTCTTCAGGAATAATTCTATCTAAGCTGCTCAGAATATCCTTCCCCGCTATGGCTACTGCTCCTATAGCTAATGCGCTCAAGGCTGTTCGTCGAGACATTTCCATATTTATACATTCTATGCCTTTATGGAGGCCGTGACGAGCTATGCTCCTATTCTGAAATAACAGACGTCGCCGTCTTGCATGATGTAATCTTTTCCTTCGATGCGGGTTTTTCCTTTTTCGCGGCAGACGGCTTCTGAGCCGCAGTCGACGTAATCTTGGTATGGAGTAATTTCTGCGCGAATGAAGTTCTTTTCAAAATCGGTATGGATGACACCAGCGGCTTGTGGGGCGGTTGAGCCTTTTTTGGTGGTCCAGGCGCGGGTTTCAATTTCTCCCGTCGTGAGGTAGGTAATCAGTCCTAAAGCGACGTAGGCTTCTTGGATCAATCTGTTTAAACCGCTTTGCGTTTGACCGGCCATTTCTAGGTATTCATTTTTTTCCTCATCGGACATGGTTGAAAGGTCGGCTTCCATTTTTACGCAGACAGGAACAACGAGGCCATTTAATCCCGTAACGCGCGCTTTCCATGAGCCGTCACCGAGCTGGGCCTCACTGACATTTACAACGTAAAGCATTGGCTTCATTGTGAGCGCCTGCAAAATACGAAGCGAAAAACGCTCGTCATCGGTCCACTCAACGTCGCGGAGCATGGTTCCCGCATTCAAATTTTCGATCGCTTTGGCAACCGCAAGAGCTTCTGCCTCAAGGTCTTTTGTTTTGCCACTCTTCATTTGCTTCTCGATGGTTGAGGAGCGTTTTGTGAGAACGTCTAAGTCAGCGAGCGCGAGCTCTGTGTTGATCGTTTCTGCATCGCGGAGCGGGTTGATGGAACCGTCGACGTGGAGGATGTTGGAGTCTTCAAACGCGCGGACAACTTGTGCGATCGCATCAGTCTCGCGGATATTTGCGAGGAATTTGTTGCCAAGACCTTGGCCTTCTGAGGCGCCTTTTACGAGACCAGCAATGTCGACAAATTCAATGACCGTAGGGATTATTTTTTTTGTTTGGCTAATTTTAGCGAGGACGGCGAGGCGAGCATCCGGAACTTCAACAACGCCGACATTTGGGTCGATCGTACAGAATGGGTAGTTTGCGCAATCAACCTGCTTTTTTGTGATTGCGGAAAACAGCGTGGACTTGCCCACGTTTGGAAGACCGACAATGCCAATTTGGAGAGCCATAGTGTCAGTAGAGTGCTGGAAAACACGTGTTTTGACAAGGGCGTATGCGTTCTGATTTTTAAGGTTGACGATTGCTCTAAAATCACGTAGGTTCGATGTCTAAATTTCTCTATGTATACTGTAACTAAACTACCAAAATCGGAAGTCAAAATCGCGTTTGAGATCTCCTGGGAGGAGTCTGCTCCTTACCGTGAAGAAGCTGTTGTTGAAATTTCTAAAGCAAAACCCTTGCCAGGATTTCGTCCCGGCAAAGCGACTTATGCTGACGTCTCTCGTTTAGTCGGTGAAATGAAGATTCTTGAGACCGCCATTGAACGCATTGTCCGATCTTTTTACGTAAAAGCTGTGGTGGGCGAGAAACTTGAGACGGTCGGATCCCCCGCTGTCAGCGTTGATCAGCTCACGCCTGGGCAAGAGATTAAATTTACCACGCATACGCCAATCGCTCCAGAAATCACCAAGATGCCTGTTGTGAAAGACTGTAAGGTTGAGAAAAAATTGAAGGCTGCAACCGACAAAGAGGTTGAAGATGCTCTTCAGGAAATGCGCAGAATGCGCAGAACGGAAGTACGCGTAGATCGCCCAGCAACCATGGAAGATCTCGTCATTGTCGATATGGAATTGTCCCGTGAGCATGTTGCTCTTGAGGGCGGTACCGGCAGAGACTATCGGATCTACCTTTCTGAGCCACAGTATCTTGCTGGCCTTGCGGAAAAACTTAACGGCATCAAGGAGGGTGAAGAGCGCACGTTTGTCCTTCCCTTTCCTGAGGACTATCTCCAAAAGCATATCGCTGGAAAAGATGTTGACTTTAAGGTCAATGCAAAATCTGTTCATGCTTTGGAAATGCCTGAGCTTACTGATGAATTTGCAAAAGGTGTAGGTGTTGAAAACATGGAGGCTCTCAACACAAAACTTCGTGAGAATATGCAGAAGGAACTTGATCAGCGTAGCTCGGATGCTGCGGAGATCGAGATGCTTGAAAAGCTTGTTGAGCAGTCCAGTTTTTCTGAAGTTCCAGAAATCTTGATCAATGAAGAGGTACGTCGCATGCAACAGGAATTGCAACGCAATATCGAGGAACAGGGCATGAAATGGGAGGACTATCTTTCTTCCATCAAGAAAACGGAAGCTGATTTGAAACTTGATTTTGTTCAGCAAGCTATTCGCAGAATCCAGACTGCTGTTTTGATCAAAGCTCTCGCTAAGCAACAAGACATTGATGTTGCCGATGAGGAAGTTGATGCAGAGCTTGATCGTATCCTCGAGAACTTACCGCCACATGAAACCGAGACTCGCTCCCATGTCTCTAGCCCGGACTATCGTGACTATGTAAAAGTAACGATGCGCAACCGAAGAACATTGGATTGGGTGAAGAATGAGTGCATTAAATAGCCGCAATATAAATCGTAGGGGCAATTCATGAATTGCCCCTACGATTTTTTTTGTTATGATGGTTGTATGTCTTATCTCGCTATTTCTGTTGTGCCGAATGCGTCCATTACTGAAATCGTTGGGATGCATGATGGGGCTTTGAAGATTCGCTTGGCGGCTCCTCCGGTTGAGGGAAAAGCTAATGAAGCGCTTGTTAAGTTTCTTGCCAAGAAACTTGGGTTAGCGCCTTCGGAGATTTCTATTGATAAGGGTTCCATGGGCAAGCGGAAGCGCATTAACATTCCTTTGCCGGATGAGGATATTAAATCTCTTCTTGGGATTTAGCGAACGTGATCAATACCACCGTGGCTCCAAGGATTACATCGTAGGATGCGGCGGAAGCCGATCCAACTTCCTTTTATTAAGCCATATTTTCCTATGGCGTCACTTGTGTATTGTGAACAGGTTGGATGAAACTTACACACACGGTATGGGTATAAGTCCTTAAAAAAACCGTGATCCGGTGAAAGAGTGTTTTGATAGATCCTGATCATTGTTTGACCAAGGTATCTTGGCAAATTCCAAGGGTTCATGATTCGTTTTTATAAACAACCGATGATTTTTTTCTTGCTTTGAGCTTTCTTGGTGTCGGTGGTTTGCTCATCGCTTCTGGAATCTTTTCAAATGATCGGCGGACCATTGCTTGAAGCTCGCTAAAATCGGCCTTTAGGACTTCTAGCTTTAAGATAAAGAGAATGTCCATCTTTGTAGGCCACTCTGCCTTAAGGAGGCGCAGAATGTCTCGCATGCGCCGTTTACCTCGGTTGCGAGCGACGGCTGTTTTAAAGACTTTCGCTGATGTTACGAAGCCGACTTTTGTCGGCTCCTGGCTCGCTCGAATACGAAGTGCATAGAACGGGCTATACACAACACGACCCTTCTGAGAGAGGAGGGCAAAGTCTTTTGCACGGCGAAGGCGTTCGTTTTTTGGCAACATATGAAAAGACGAGGGGTTACCCTCGTCTATTCTACCGCTTTTTAACGGCGGGAGCGCTTAACGACGGTTTTAATCGCCGAAACGCGGCGACCCTTCTTGCGACGGCGCGACAATACCTCGCGTCCGGTACGGGTACTCATGCGTGAACGAAAGCCGTGTACACGGGCTCTTCGACGCTTCTTTGGTTGGTAGGTTCTCTTAGTTGCCATATAATTGGAGACCCGAGTAAGATATAGTATTTCGCAAAAATTGGCAAGTATTAACCCTTTCGCTTGGTTTTAGTCCTCAGGTTTGACATAGTTATGCACAGTTGGAATGATCGTCTTAATTTTTATGGATCAGCAAGCCCTTTGGCAAGCGGTACTCGGAGAGCTCGAATTGAGTCTCTCTAAAGCAAATTTTACGACCTGGTTTAAAAACACTTATCTTATCAGTGTAGAGGGCATAAAGGCCGTCGTTGCTGTTCCAAATACCTTTACGAAGACCTGGATGGAGAAGAAGTATAACGACCAAATCGTTAAAGCTCTTAGAAATGCTTCCAGCCTTCCTATACGAGAAGTTGTTTATAATATCGAGGTAAAAAATACAACCGTCCTACAGATCGAGCCTGTTCAACCTTCTTATTCTGAGACGTCCGTCTCCCAGGACTCTACGCATTTTGACGCGCCATCTAAACCTATTGCGCCTATAAGCGATGTTGGTCTTAATCCACGCTACACGTTTAGCACGTTTATCGTAGGAAAAGGCAATGAACTTGCTCATGCGGCCAGCCAAGCCGTGGCCGCAAAAGGCGACGTCTATAACCCACTTTTTATCCATGGGAGCGCTGGAATGGGTAAAACACACCTTCTTCATGCGATTGGCCATCATATTCAAGCAAGAGTTCCTGAGGCAAAAATCCGATATGTCACTTGCGAAAGTTTTACCAATGAGTTTATTCAATCCGTGCGTGGCGGGAGGATGAATGAGTTTAATAACAAATATCGCTTGGTAGACGTCCTTTTAATTGATGATATCCAATTCCTTACTGGAAAAGAAGGTACACAAGAGGAGTTTTTTCATACGTTTAACGCTTTGCATCAAAAAGATAAGCAGATTGTTATTGCCTCTGACCGACCTCCAAAAGATATTCAGACATTAGAAAGTCGACTTCAGTCACGTTTTGAGTGGGGAATGATGGTTGATATTTCTAAACCAGATTTTGAGACACGCGTCGCTATTCTTCAAGCAAAGGCTCGAGATAAAAATTATGCTTTATCTACAGAGATCTTTCATGCGATTGCTGGCGCTATCCAGTCAAATGTACGCGAATTAGAAGGCGCGATGAATAAAATCATCGCTTATCATCAATTCAAAAACGTTCCACCAACACTTCTTACCGTTCAGCCAATTTTGCAAAGTCTTTCCCCTACTATCACCAAGCGCAATATTACTCCAAGACTTCTTTTAGAGGTCGTCATCACCTATTTTGACATCTCTATGGATGATATTCTTGGCAAGAGTCGTGAGCGACGCCTTGCTTTCCCGAGACAAATTGCCATGTATTTGCTACGCGAAGAGTCAAAATGTTCTTATCCTTCTATCGGTGATCAGGTTGGAGGAAGAGATCATACGACCGCCATGCACGCCTGCAACAAAATCAATGAAATGCTTAAAGACGATGATCAGCTTAAGCACGATCTTACAACGCTTAGAGAACGCCTCTATAGCCACAGTGCATAGGTTAGCAAAATCACCTGTGGATAAAACTGTGGATAGGTGGGGATAAAACTCTGTATAACCCTTGGATAAGGTTCAGAACAAGACCAGAACAGACATTTCATCCACGTATTGAACAGATGATGTCCCCGTCAACAGTGGATAGAATAGACGTAAAACGTGGCTAATATTAGCCACGTTTTACGTTATCCCTTTTGTACACATACCCTATTGTTACTACTGTAAATATTTAAACTTGATTAAGACATCACGGAGTGTAAACATCAGACAGAAAATATGCACTTCGCTTGTACTCAGGAAAATCTTTTACAAGGGCTCTCTCTTGTAAGCCACATCTCTGGAAAGAATGCCAACCTTCCTATTTTGGGAAATGTTCTTCTTAAAACGGATGCCGGTGGACTTAAGTTATGTACTACTAATTTAGAGATGGCTGTCTCTGCACAAGTACGAGGGCGCGTAGAGGCTCCAGGAGAGTTTACGGTGCCAGCCAAGCTCCTTCAGGACTATATCTCGTTACTTCCTTCTGGAAAGGTTGAGCTTGTACTTACAGAAGACGCCCTTGAGGTTCGAGCTGACGGATCGTCTACATCTATTAAGGGAATGCCATCATCAGAGTTTCCTCTTATCCCCAAGTTAGCAAAAGAAGGTGGATATCATTTGAAAGCAGAGGCTTTGAGAAATGCTATTGGTCAGGTCGCTTTTGCTGTATCAGGTTCAGAGTCTCGTCCAGAGCTCTCAGGTGTGTCGTGTTATTTTCATACACAGATCAAAGGTAGCTTGGTTATCGCTGCTACGGATTCCTATCGTCTCTCGGAGCGTATTTTGCCTCTTGAAGGTAGCGGGAGTCAGTTAGATGGTAAATGTATCGTACCGGCTCGTGCGATGCAGGAGGCGGCCAGAATTTTGACCGCATACAAAGATGACGTTGGAATGCCGGAACAGGTTGAATGGTCGATTACGGATAGTCAGATGGTGATGACTTATGGAAATGTTGAGCTTATCTCTCGTTTGATTGAAGCTTCTTTCCCTGATTATCGACAGTTAATTCCGGAAAACTTTAAAACCACGCTTGTTTTGTCTCGTTCTGAGATTCAAAAAGCGATTCGAGCTGCTTCATTGTTTTCTCGCCAAGGATTGTTTGATATTCATTTTGAGGTTGTTCCGGAGGAAGGTTTGAAGGTTTCATCGGCAGATACTGGTACTGGTGCACATAAGACGATGTTGAAGGCGGAGATTACCGGAGAGGCAAACAAAGTTATTTTGAACTTCCGTTATATTTCTGACGGTTTGAGTGCGATGGGAACAGACAAGGTTGTTATCAAAATGATTGATGCGATGAATCCGATTGTTGTGACGCCAAAGGATCAAGAAGGGTTCAGATATATTGTGATGCCGATCAGACAGTAAGAAAAATGCCCCAATCTATGGGGCATTTTTTTATTCTTTGTAGGTTCCTATGGCTTGTTGGATGTTTTTGTAGCCGTCTTTTTTTAGAAGTTCCTTTAGATCGTGGTTGATTTGCCCGATCAGCTGTGGACCTTCATAGATCATGCCGGTAATCAGTTGAACCAAGGAAGCGCCACGTTGTATTTTTTTGTAGGCATCTTGTGCAGAGAAGATGCCGCCGACACCGATGAGTACGTAGCGTTTTCCGACGGTTTTATAAAGATGTGAAATGAGAGTATTTGAGAGATCTGCGACGGGTTTTCCGCTTATTCCACCTTTACCCACATGATCCAATTCTTGTTGATGGATTTGTGGATTGTTTCTGTTTTTTGTGAGGTTAGTGAGGATAAAGCCATGTACGCGATGATGGTCGGCTACTTGTACGAGTGTATCGATTTCACTTGTTGAAATGTCGGCTGCAAATTTTAGAAAGATTGGTTTTGTTGTTGCAACCGTGTCGAGTTCTGATAGTAATTGCTCAAGTCTTTCTGGATCGGCAAAGGGTTCACCACCAAAGGCATTTGGACAGCTGATATTTATTGTGAAGTAATCTCCAATCGTGGCGAATGCTTGAAAGGCTTTTTTGTAATCGGCGATGGCCGCGTCTGCTGGAACGGTTTTTGGACTGTTTGTTTTTGCGATACTTGTTCCGATGGGAATTGAGAATGTCTTTTGTTTAAGTCGCTTTGCAATTGCTTCGCAGCCATCATTTTTTAATCCGTAATAGACGATAAGAGCTTTTGATTTTGGTAATCGCCAGAGACGAGGTTTTTGGTTTCCTTCACATGACTCGCCTGTTATTGAGCCGATTTCTTCAAATCCAAATCCTACAGATGGCATTAGGTCTGTAAGCTCTCCATTTTTATCGAAGCCGGCGGAGAGCCCGACTGGATTTGAAAACTTCATTCCTAGAATCGTTGATTGTAAGGAAGGGTGTTTATACGCAAAGAGTATTTCAGTTGCTTTGCGTGTTATTGTATATCGACCGAGTATTTTTCCAACGATATTGATCACGTCATGTACTTTTTCTGGATCGCAACGAAAAAAGATTGGCTTTGCAATATGCCGATAGCCAAACTGTTGAAATCTGGTTGCGAACATAGAGATTTAGTCTGTGATATCTATTGATGTTTGTATTTGGTCGTATTGCTCTGTACCAATTTTTTTTGCTTTTATTTGTAGATTGTATTGGCCAGCTGGTGGACCTGCGGGGACGGAAACAGAAATATCGTTACTTGTTGGATTTGGTTCTGTGCTTACGAGGCGATCGATTCCATCGGTGCCGACAAAACTTATGTCGATGCGTTCATATTGTGAGGGATTCTCTACGCGGATATGAATTTTTTTTGGGAATGTAGAGCGTGCCCAGATTTCATTGCTTGCTGGTGAGAGGATGTTTATGACTGGTTCGCTTGGATCGATTTCTGCATCAAGATTGAATGTGACACTTGCTTCACCCCATTGTCCCATGTTGTCGTATGCTCGAACGATGAGGGTACGATAGCCTTTTTCTATTCTGTTTGGAATGCGAATATTGAATGTCCAAGGCTCGCTGATACCGGTTCCAACAAGAGCGCCGTCTACGAATGCTTCTACGCGAGTGATGGGACGCGTTCCGTTCATTGATGCGCTTATTTGTGTTTGACGTGTGGTTATTGAGGCGTTTAGTTGAGGAGATAGGACGGAAACTTGAGGTCGAGTTGCTTCAGTAAAAGCGCTGTCGGTTTCTGTTGGAATGGTGCTTGTTGCGTTCCAGCCCGTTCTTGTTACCCAGTTTTGAATCGCTGACTCCCAGTTGCTGAATTGAGGGTCATCAGCTGGATTGTTTGGTGGTGGACCAGTTGGATCGTCTTTATCGATGTAGTAAAGCAGCGAATGCGCTTCGCGGCCGATGCGCTCTTCTACTAGTTCTGGCGGTGTTTGGTCGGTTGCGAGTTTTCCGGTGAGCGTATTTACTTTTATCATGCGTTCAAAGACCCTTCCAAGGAGCGCTTGGTTTGTTGTTTCTGATGGCGCTGGTTTTGTGAATGGTGTTACGGGCTTGCCTTTGAGTGCGCGTTTCATAAAGCCTTGCCAGATTGGTGCAGCAACAATTGAGCCGTCGGCACCGGTTTTCATTTCTGAGTTGTCATTATTCCCGACCCAGACGACGGAAACAAGATCAGGTGTATATCCTGCGGTCCAGGCATCGTGGTTGTTGTTTGTTGTTCCGGTTTTTGCGGCAACGGGTCTATCTGGAAGGGTGAGATAGTTGCTTCCTCCAAAGATATAGGCGCGAGCATTGTTATCAGAAAGAACGTCGCTTACGAGCCGTGCGATTTGTTGATCCATGACACGGCGTGGTTCTGGTACTTTCCATTCTTCAAGAATTTTTCCATCGGCGTCTTCTACGCGGAGAACTGCGGACGTTGGACGCCACTCGCCTTCTGTTGCGAATGCTGCGTACGCGGCGGCATGTTCAATTGGTTTTACCTCTGCGCCACCAAGAACGAGTGAGAGACCAAAACGACTACGATCGGCAAGTGTCGTGTAGCCGAGAGATTCTGCAAAATCGAGTACACGTCCAACACCTACGAGGTACAAAACTTTTACTGCAGGAATGTTTAGTGATCCGGCTAATGCTTGGCGGATGGAGACAGGGCCATTTTCTTTTAAGCTATAGTTTTTTGGTTCATAGATTCCGATATCTGTTTTGAAGGTCGTGTTTACATCCCAGAGCTGTGTTTCTGGAAGGTACCCACGCATAAATGCGGCGGCATAAGCAATTGGCTTAAAGCTTGAACCTGGCTGTCTCTTTGAAAGAATGACGTTAAATTGGCCATCGCTTTTCTCATCATAAAAGTCTTTGGATCCAACCATGGAGAGAACTTGTCCGGTTTTTGGATCAAGAGCGATGAGTGCTGCGTTGGTGAATTTGTAGCGTGTTCCAAGATTTTCTACGCCTTTTTTTACTTCTTCCTCTGCAGCTTGTTGCATGTTCCAGTCCAACGTTGTTAGGACTTTTAACCCGCCTTGAGCAACCGTTCTGTCTCCATAGGTTGTTTCAAGGAGATCACGGACATACATGACAAAATGTGGCGCATTAATATTGCCAACGCTTCTAGGTTTAATTTTGTCGAGGGTTTTAATTTCTTTTGCTGCATCGGCGTCGGCTTTGGTTATAAATCCTTCTGCGACCATTTTATCAAGAACAGTATGTTGGCGTTGGATCAGTCTTGGGCGATTGTCTCCGCTCAAGCCTGTTCCGTAGGGAGAAAAATAGTCTGGTCTTTGGATGATGGCGGCAAAAAGAGCGGATTCATCCAAGGTGAGATCTTTTGCTGGTTTTCCAAAATATGTTTGAGCAGCTGATTCTACGCCGTAGAGGTTTGAGCCAAAAGGAATTTCATTGAGATACATCTGAAGAATTTCCTGTTTGGAGTATTTTTGTTCGATCTGAAGCGAGAGAATGATTTCTTTGAGTTTGCGTGTGTAAGAACGTTCTGTTGTGAGAATGGCGTTTCGGACAAGTTGCTGCGTTAGTGTTGAGGTGCCTTGGAGTTTTTGTCCGTTAACAACGCTCATCACGACAGCTCTCACTAAGCCTCTCCAGTAGATACCGTTATGTTCGTAGAAGAGACGGTCCTCTATTGCGATCGCGGCTTTTTGCATGGAGTCTGGAATGTTTTCAATCTTTACAAGGGTACGGCGCTCATCGCCGTGGATTTCATAGAGGAGGTGTTCCCCTGTTCTATCGTAGATTTTTGTGGATTGTTGGACGTTTCTTGTGATGAGGGAATTTGGATCTGGGAGATCTCTACTCACCCAAGCAGCGAATAATGTGAAAACGAATAATCCGATGATGAGTATCGAAAAGCCTCCTAAAATGGCTATTTTCAGTGAAAGCCATGCTTTTGGTCCAAGTTTACGGCTCAGAGGACGCAATTTGAAGCGCATGTCTCTTAGATTTTTGCTAAAGTTAGCCATTTTATTGAGTAAAACCCTTGATGATAGGGTTTTGTTATGTTATTGTTTCTTCTTAATTATTGTTTTTAACTATGACTACTTGTACTCGCAATCAGTATAACGTAGCCAAAATAACGTGTCTTGCTATTATGGCGCTCGTTTTGCTTGGCGTACAGACTGGTGCCTCAGTGGCCATGGCTCAAGATCTTATACCTGGACTCTTTTGGAACAGAACGAATGTACCACTTCTTTCTGACAGTGTATTTACTATTCCAGAAAAATCGCGTCCATTAACGATTAAAACGATACACTTGGATTCTACGGCTTATACTTCGCGCATCCAAGAACGTGATGGTTTGCCGTTTATTACGGCTGATGGTTCAGTCGTTCGTGATGGATATGTTGCGACGAATGTCTTGCCTATTGGTACAAAGATCCGTTTACCGACGATTTTTGGCGATAAGATTTTTGAGGTACATGATCGGACAAGTAGCCGATATTCCAATCGTGTTGATATTTGGATGAAGGATTTACAGACGGCTAAGCGACATGGAGTTAAGAGAAATATCGTTGTTGAAGTTGTTGAGATGGGAAACGGTAAACGTAATTGGGATCAGTGGAAGGGGCGTACGGCGGATTTACACAGGATTGGTAAGTATGGCCCGGCGGAAGAACCGATTGAGCAGAGTTAAAAACAAACCCCGACATTCGTCGGGGTTTTGTTATGGAGGCGTGAGTGGGAATTGAACCCACGAATACAGGTTTTGCAGACCCGTGCCTTACCACTTGGCTACCACGCCTCGTAAAAGACTTTGTCTTACGAGGCTCGCCAATATTAGCGAGAGATGGAGTTTTTCGCAAGCGGTATACATTGTTTTTGTCTGTACCCTTTACGGTATCCTGTGCCTATTGTATCTTCTTATCCCGTTTGCAGTGCTGTGAATGGGAATGGAGAGGTAGAGATGTCCTTTAATCGTTCTTGTGAAACCAGTCTTCCATTTGATGTCATGCTAGACGAGATGGTGCCAATATACTCCCTGAATGCACGGATCACGGAGCATCACGATCGATTGATTTTGCTTGCGGTACAAGGAGATAAGTCTCGTCGCCATGTTCGTTTGGCGCGTATGTCGAGCGCTGTTGATACGCAGTTTCTCGCTTGTGAACACAGCGAGATTCGGATCCGTGGATACTATGCTCTTGGAAACTGCGTTTTTCTTACTGGAAGCGCACGACTCAGGGAGCTTCTTGAGGACACGGCAACGCTTGATGCTCTTGTGGGCGTTTTACATCAGCAAAAGGATCAAGATACGGGTCTTATTTCTCATCAGGCACGTTTTGTCGGAGAACTTGAGTGCTGTCTGTTCCGTTTTGGTGGAAAATGGATCGATTGTACCGCTAATGGTTCTGGTCCCGCTGTCGTCGGGATCAACGTTCCAGAAGGAATTGTTTATGCGATTTCTTTGCGCTCTGGAGAGAAGTCGCTTGAGATCGTGATGGCAAAAAAAGTCTGTGATGGTCAATTGGTTTGGAATCGTCTTACATTGGCACCTAATATTCAGGGTATCCTGGATGCGGGTCGTTTTGTTTACGATTCCGATGGAAGCGTCGTTAGTCTGGTAGCGCTTTCCTCTGGTGAATATCGTTTGTTAACGATTGATGCTGAGGGAAAAATCTATTGGAGCGAATCGACGTCACTTCCTGGTGAGGCGATTGATCGAGATACGGATGGCTCTGTACAACACATTGAACGCACTCTTTCTGCAAAGACGATTCTGACGCAACGTTGGGCGGTCGATGGTTTCCTTGTTTCTCGTTACCCTGTTAATGATTTTGCCGGGTTGGTTCTGTGGGCGTATTTGAGAGCGAGTAGCTAAAACCCTCTTATTATGGACCTTGGCATTTTTGTCAGGGTCCTCTTCTTTTTGCTGTTCGTTCCTGTCATGCTGTTGGTATGAAACGACTCTATATTTTGGATGCAAATGCTTTGTTGCATCGTTCTTGGCATGCGATCCATCCGCTTACGAACCCGAAGGGGCAGGTTGTGAATTGCGTGTATGGCATGTTGCTGTCGGTGATGAAACTTTTAAATGAGCAAAAGCCGGATGCGTTTATTGCTTGTTGGGATACGAAGGCTCCAACGTTTCGACATATCGCTTATGAAGCTTATAAGGCAAATCGTGAACATAAGGAGGAGGAACTTTATGAGCAGATTCCTTGGGTAAAGGAAGGGTTTGCTCTTTTGGGTGTTGAGTCATTTGAAAAAGATGGTTATGAGGCTGATGATTTGATTGGTACATTTGCTGAGCGTTCAAAAAATAAGGGTTGGGATGTCACGATTGTGACGGGTGATCGCGATGCTTTGCAGCTTGTCTGTCCAGGAATTTCTGTTATGGCTTTTGTGAAGGGTGTTACAGAAACAAAGCGTTATGATATTGACGCGATTCAGGAAGAATATGGGCTTACTCCAGAGCAATTTTTAGAATATAAAGCGATGCGTGGTGATACGTCTGACAATATTCCTGGTATTCGAGGTATTGGTGATGTTGGTGCAACTGATCTTTTGCAGAAGTATGGTGATCTGAAACATATTTTTGTGGCAGCTCATGATGCGTCTTCCGAGCTATCAAAATCTCTTCGAGAAAAACTTCTTCACGCGGAGAAGGATGTCCCTGCTATTTTGTCGCTTGTGACCATCGATCGGAACGTGCCGATTTTGTATGAAGTGAAGGATGGAACCTTTCCGAAAGACAAGGAAGGATTACAACTTTTTTTATCAGAAAATGGTTTTAAGACATTGCTGGAAAAAATCCCTGGTGTGTATGTAAAGAAAGAAAAGAATATTAAGCCGGTACAGCCGGCTTCGCTCTCTCTTCACCAGATCGCCTTAAGAGATATTTCAGTTGAAAAAAGTTTTGATGTAAAAAATGCATTAGACAGGCTACGGAAATCTCAAGATGTTATCGTCCGTGTTGTTCGCGCTTCTCAAGGATCTTTGTTTGGAAATGAAGCCGGAGGAATTGTCCTTGCGGATGATCAGACCGCCTATCTTTTTTCTGCTTCCTGCGTCCGTTCTTCTGTCGAGCTTTTGCAAGAGTTTTTTTCAGAAGAAGTCCGTCAGTTTGTTGCGCATGATGCCAAGGAAGAAATGCGACTTGCAGAAGGCTTGGGACTTACTCTTTTGCGATGGAGTTTTGATACGATGCTCGCAAGTTATCTTTTATCTGCGGGAGAACGTAATCATGATTTAGTCACGATTGGAACAAAATATTGTTCTGTTGTTCTTGAACAAGAATCAGGTCCATTACTAGAAGTGAGTGTTATCAGAGCTTGTATCAATCCTTTGAGATCTGCTCTTGAAACGGAACAGCTATTACCAATTTTGAATCGATTTGAACTTCCTTTGATTCCTGTGTTACGTGCGATGGAAAAAGAAGGGATCTTGATTCATCGAGATTATTTGCATTCGCTTTCTACAGAGATGTCTCTTGAGAAACGCTCATTGGAAAAACAGATGATAGAGATTGCTGGGCGGGATTTTAATCCAGGCTCACCTTCGCAACTTGCTGATCTATTGTTTGTCACATTGGCGCTACCAACAAAAGGAATAAAAAAAGGTAAATCCGCATACTCTACGGCTTCAAATGAGTTGGAAAAATTACGCGGTTTGCATCCGATCATTGAATTGATAGAAGCCTATCGTGAACTGTCAAAACTTCTTTCTACATACGTTGACGTTTTGCCAAGTCTTGCGGATGTGAATGGAAGAATTCATACGACATATAATCAAGCGATTACTTCTACGGGTCGTTTGTCATCCATGGAGCCAAACTTACAAAATATTCCAATACGAACAGAAGTTGGAAGAAAAATCCGTCATGCTTTTATTGCGAAGCCTGGTTTTACATTGGTCTCATGTGACTATTCCCAGATAGAATTGAGATTGGTCGCAGCTCTTTCTCATGATACAGAAATGATGAAAGCGTTTGAACGAGGAGATGATGTCCATACAGCTACGGCAGCATCGATTTGGAAGATTGCTTTCGCTGACGTTACAAAGGAGCAGCGTCGGATCGCGAAAGCCATTAACTTTGGATTAATCTTTGGACAGGGTCCTCAGGGCTTGGCGCAGACAGCGGGTATCACGTTTAAAGAGGCTAGGGAGTTTATTGATAGGTACTTTGAGGTCTATATAGGTATAAAGGTGTATATGGCTGAGACGAAGGAGTCTGCTAAAAAACTTGGCTATGTTGAGACACTTTTTGGAAGACGTCGCTATATACCGGAACTTTATTCTACGTTACCAATGGTAAGAGCTCAGGCAGAACGAATGGCTATTAATATGCCTGTTCAAGGAACGGATGCTGATTTGATGAAGTTAGCGATGATCAAGCTCGCGTTGGAGTTGCCTGAGTATTCTCCTGAGTCTCGTGTTTTGTTGCAGGTGCATGATGAATTGGTGCTTGAGGTTCCTGTTCACGAGGTCCAACGTGTTTCGGCATTTGTCTGTCAGCTTATGGAAACGGTAGAATCGGTTGGTGTTCCTATTAAAGTAGAAGCAAAATTTGGTAATAATTGGGATGAAATGACGTCGGTTTAAGGTTTGTTTTGACAGGACGTTCCCCTATCGCCACGATACGTGGGTGTTTATTTTGTGTTGCGGTCCCGATAGTTATCGCGCTATCGCAAGAGCGAAAGAGCTTGAGTTAGGATTCAAGCAAAAATACGATCCAGAAGGTCATTCTGTAGAGCGACTATCTTCCGGAAAAGAGGGTGTTGAAGAAATTATTTCAAAAGCAGCAGGAGCGAGTTTATTTTCCCCAAGACGATTTTTACGTGTTGATGGAATTGTTTCTAGTTGTCCAAAATCAAAACAACACGCGCTTTTGGAAGCGTTATCCAGAGATGCTGATTCACTTATTGTTGTTTCTGTTGAAGAAGTAAAGCCACCAGTAAGCACGTTGAAATTATTTGAGTCCTTGCCAAAGATTCTTGTTCAAGAATATCTGTTTCTTACGGATAGAGCTTTTCTTGAATGGGCAAAAACTATTGTAAAAACACTAGGTAATGTTGATGAGAATGATGCTCTTGTATTGGCAAAATCTTGCTCTGGGGATTCTTGGCGGTTTATCAATGAGCTTACGAAGCTTTCTGCTGGAGCACCCATAAATGTTGACAGCGTATTTGCTGATGCGAATGTTTTTCAGCTTGCAGATCAAATTGTACAAGGCCAAAATCAAAGAAGATTTACGGTTGATTCGATGGAGTTGCGTTATCAGGAACTGGCAGGTTTGCATCAACAGTTTGTGAATGTTTTACGAGTTCGTGATCGCGATTTTGCTGGTCTTTCTCCTTTTGTTATTAATAAATTACAATCACAAAAGTTTTTGTATGCTGAGGCTTCGCTTCTCGCGATAGTAAAAATGTTGTTGCTGCAAAGAGCTGGTTATTGTACGGAAGAAGAGTCGAAAGCACTTATTCCTTAGACTTGTAAATAGATAAAAAAACCTCGCTGTTTAAGCGAGGTTTTTTGTTACTTTGTCGCTGTTACTAGTTTGCTGGCTGCGGAGGTCATTCTACGTGTTTTGTTAAAATGTAGAACGTGATTTTTTGCTGCTTTTGCTGATGCTTGTTGAAGCTTGCGGGCTGCTTCAACAACCTCGGTTTTGCTTCCGGCTTTTGCAACTTCTTTAAGTTGCTTCGAAAGCGACTTAACGTGTGTCTTAAGACGTGCGTTACGAAGAGCGCGGCGCTCATTCTTGCGGAGGTCTTTTACTGCGGCATGCTTATTTGGCATATGAAGTTGCCTAAGATTAGCCTTAGCCAAGGAATAAGTCAAGCGCTATGTTCATACGTTGACTTGAAGCCATATTAAAAATATACTACTGTCACTTCCCTCTCGAGAAATGATGATTGTACATTAAATATTTTACGACACTTAAGCTTCTATAGTTTAACGGATAGAACGAGGGACTCCTAAGCCCTAGATCGAGGTTCAATTCCTCGTGGAGGCACCAGAGAAATATTTATAGTAAATTTGTTTCACGTGAAACATTCTTAGCTTCAAGCATGACTACAATCATCGTTATTGAACTATAGTGAGAAGACAATCGCTTAAATAAGAAAAATATTTTACTTATTTGGGCCAATAGCTCAGTTGGTAGAGCGCTGCATTCGCATTGCAGAGGTCAGGAGTTCGAATCTCCTTTGGTCCACCATGAAAACATTCTGCTAATTGCAGAATGTTTTTGTTTCACGTGAAACAAATCTGGATATTATTTGTCTTAATCACATAGTGCTAAGGCAGTGTCTAGTACCTTCTGCAAAGAATATTTGTTTAGAAATATATTTATTTCAGTGTGCCGAAAGCATTGCTTTAATACGAAAAATATTTTTGTTTACGATCTAATAGTTAATAGTTTAATTGTTAAAGCGCTGCGTTCTAATTATTGTAGAATGTTTTGTTTCACGTGAAACAAATGCTGGATAGTTAGGTACATAATTATGTAATTGTTAGTACATGCTAAAATTATCGCTTATAGAATATCGGCTTACTAAAATTTATGTTTCACGTGAAACATAAAGAGCGTGTTTTAGAGATATGTTATTTTGAGTTTCTAGACAAAATGTTCTTCTTGTAATGGTTGATATATGAATCCGATATTCACAATTTTTTGTTTCGATACTATTTAGTGACTGAATTTGATATATCGATGATTTTTTCTAATATTTCGCTACTTTTAGATGTTCTTGGCATATATTGAGTGAATATATATGTTTCATGTGAAACATATATTGTATGTATGAGTATGTGTTTTTTGATTCAGCGTTTATCTTTTATGATTTATAGGTGTTTCGATTTTTATTATGTCAAAATGTGGAATAGATGTTTTGAAGGTTATGCGATCTATGATGTTTTTTTGATAAATATTTACTATAATTTTATTGAATTTTGTATAACTGTTCATAAAAGTATTTTATTTACATATCCATTATTTAGCTAACATTAGCCGAATAATGGATATATTGTCATATATGTTTTACGACGCTTATATTTCATGATTGAATCTTTTGTAAATTTTTGATAAAATAGGTACGTGTCATTGAACAAGCCTTTGTTCCTTCTTGTTATGTTGTCTCTGTTGTTTGCAGGGAACAATGTTTTGGCGATGTCTAGCACTCATTTTCTCATCCCTTGGGATAATGTGAATTCTGGTGGTTTAGATCGTTCTTCGAGTACAAACTTTTCTTCAACGGATTCTATTGGCGGCACTGGTTCCGGTACGAGTACAAGCGCAAATTTTCAGCTTTCTGCGGGTTATCGAGCTCCGGAAGGTGTAGATACGCTTACGTATCAAGTAAGCGCGAGCTCTGCTTCTGTGAGTCGTTCTTATACGGGATTTAATGCTGTTGGTAATACTGTCACCGTAAGTTCAGCTGCTGGGTTTTCTGTTGGAAATTTGATTGCTGTTAGTGAAAATGCTGATTTTTCTCGCTATGTTGCGGTAGGACGCATTTCTAGCATTGTTGGTCTCGTTATTTCAGTTGATCGATTCGATGGAGATGGTGCTCTTATGAATGCGGTACCTGCTGGCGGTGATGATAAGGTTTTTTTATTGAATTCAAATTCAATAAATTTTGGGAGTATCGTAATCAATATTCCTTATACTTCTATTGTTGGAACATCGGTATTATCAAATGTTTCTACTGGTTATACGTTGTATTTACTGGCTGATCAGGAGCTTCAAAATGCTACGGCGCAAGTATTTTCTTCCGTGGCTGATGGTTCTGTTACTTTGGGTAGCGAAGAATATGGCGCGGAAACAACCGGGGCAACGGCTTTTTCTTCTGGTACGGATCTTGCTGTAACAGCAACACAAAGAATTGTTCAGACGAGCGGTGCTGCTACTGGACCCACGTCTGATAAGATCGGTATGGTCTATAAGTTGTCTATTTCTCCTACAACAAATGCAGGTACTTATTCGCAAAATGTTTATTACACGCTAACGGCAAATTACTGATATGCGTTTTCGTTCTTTCTTTGTCGCTTTGCTCCTTACAACGTCTGTTTTTTTTGGATTTCATGTCAGAGCTATTAGTGTTAATCCAGCAATTATCGAGGTTTCTGCTGATGTTGGTACACAGAAGGATTTTTCTATCGTCGTAAGCAATGATGAGTCTAAACCAATGACGTATGCGTTGACAATTCAGAAGTTTTTATCGGAGGGTGAAGGTGGGGGTGTTCGTTTTTTATCATCAAGTGATACGTCAGGGTTGCCAGATTGGTTATATTTAGATGCCCCGACGATTACATTAAGGCCTGGAGAAACAAAAAAACTTCCAGTTTCATTACGTGTTCCAGATGATGCTTCTTCTGGCGGTCATTTTGCAGCCATTTTCTTAACGCAGACAACTATTGATTCTGTTGTTGGAAATAATGTTTCCGCGATTCCACGTATTGGTATTTTAGTTTTTGCTACGGTTAACGGAAATTTGAATGAGCGTATGTCTTTGCAGAGCGCGCGTGTTGAGCAGGTTTCACAGGGTTCATCGCCTGTTCGTTTTATTGAAGATGTGCAGAATCAAGGCAACGTTCATGTTCGTCCGGATATTCAGATTGATCTTACGAATATGTTTGGAAGAAATGTGGCGACCATTGATGGAAACATGACCAAAGGAAGAATTTTGCCAGGATCAAATCGTCTTTATACAAGTGATTGGAATGATGGTGGTTTTGGATGGTACCAGGCGCATATCCGTGTCGCTGGACGCGTTGGAGCTGTTGGAGAATCGACTGTTTCTTTTCAGATTTGGCCTTGGAAAATGATGTTGTTGGTCTTTGGTGGATTCATTTCATTTGTGATTTTGCTTCTTTTTGGTCGTAGAGCATTGAGGCAATTGGGTTGAGAAGATTTTTCGGCCATCGACCTTGCTTTAGACGCGAGGCCGGCTGCTGAGGATGATTTCTCTTGTATGAGACGACACTCTTTTTGTATTTTTGCCGCGGTTTTCACCGCGTTGTTTGCGATGTTGCCCTTTACTGGTGTAAAGGCTGATGTTCTTACGGGTCGTCGTGATGTTATGACAAGGCAAAGCGTTGGTGCTGCTTCTGATCATGAGATTCGATTTATTACTGTTAGCGGTGTTGATGCACCAACAGATACCATTACCATTGATTTTCCGTCTGGATTTGATCTCACTTCAATTACATCTGCTGATATTGGTTTGTTTCATGGTGCTATTACGGGCTTTGAAACAAATCCAACAATCGCCGGAGCTGCGGCTGCTGGAGTTTGGGGTGCGGATATCGTAGGGCAAAAGATTACGCTTATTGCTCCTACGGATGCGGTTATTGGAGAGATCGCGTCTGGGGATCTTGTGTATGTTCGCATTGGTTTAACTGTAGTTGGTGGTTCACGCCAGATTATCAATCCGTCAGGAGGAGGCGGTCGCATTTCTCTTTCTATTGGTGGAACCTTTGGCGATGTTGGTGGTATTGATGTTCCGATTAAGACAAATGATTCTGTTGGCATTTCTGGTGGAATTTCCGCTACGGTCCCGGCTCCGGGAGGAAGCAGTTCAGACGTTATAGCTCCATCCATTTTAAACATTCAGGTCTTAAATATTACCTCCTCTACCGCTGATATTATTTGGGATACAGATGAGGCGGCTCGAAGTAATTTTGTTTGGGGAACGAATACATCTTATTTACTAGGCTCTACAACGATTTCTTCCTATTTAATAAGTCATGTTGTTTCTTT
Organism: Candidatus Uhrbacteria bacterium; assembly: GCA_903918235.1. Classification (GTDB taxonomy): domain Bacteria; phylum Patescibacteriota; class Patescibacteriia; order 2-12-FULL-60-25; family 2-12-FULL-60-25; genus CAIXDN01. The sequence continues at coordinate 5,892 of CAIXDN010000052.1, read as the reverse complement.
GATAGATCTTCCAATGGGTACGGTGATTCATTTTAAGATATCGGCTATTGATGCGATGGGGAATGTTTCACATAGTCCAGATATTGTATTTACTACTGTTGCTGTCGGCTTATTGCCGGTTATTTCTAATGTTCGAGCAACATCCATTACGGATCATGGCGCGGTTATTACTTGGAGTACACGATTACCAGCATCAAGTCATGTTCATTATGGTTTGACGGGTGTTTATGGTTTGGAAGCGTCTAGTGCTGGTAATGTGACGAGTCACTCTGTGGTTTTGTCGGGATTAACGATTGCGACCCTTTATCATTTTCAGGCGAGCTCTACAGAGCCGATTGATTCCTTAACAAGCGCTTCTGCTGATTATACATTTACGACAACTGGCGATGTTACTCCGCCTGCCAATGTCTATCGTTTTGTAGCCACCGCTGGAGATACACAAAATAGTCTGAGCTGGAGAAACCCAAGCGATCGAGATTTCTCTCTTGTGAAAATACGAGCGAGAATGGATGGTTACCCAATGAGGCCAGATGATGGGAGAGACGTTTATCAAGGAGGTGCTACCTCGTTCATTGATACGGGCCTTGTTAATGGCGTGAAGTATTACTATACGAATTTTGCTTTTGATCGTTCCGGAAATTTTTCTAGTGGAGCTAATGCGGATGCTACGCCTGTTCATATAGCGATTGTACCTCCTCCGGTTGTTCCGCCTCCTCCAGTTGTTCCTCCGGTCATAAGACCGCCGACAAGACCTCCGTCTGGCGGTCCTACTGGTGGTGTGGGATCAGGTGGAATAGCGGCTACAACAACGATTCCGGTCGTTCCTTCTGTTGGGAGTGGCTCAGGTACTTCTACGGTTCCAACTGTTGAGTTTCCTGTTGTGACTTCAACGCCTCCGGTTGAGCCTGGTGTATCGAGCTTTGTGATTAAGCCTGAATATTCTGCAAACAATGGCTTATTGTCGCTTCAGCCTGATGCGGCTGGTGTTATTCGCGTGCCACAAGGTACGTCGGTGCTTGTACGTGTTTCTGCGTTGGATCTTCCGGCGATGATTAAGAGCGCGATGATTCGTGTTGGCTCGTCCGTATATTCGCTGACACCATTACCGGGAAGTACCTATTATGGAGCAACATTTGTGCCTTCTTATGATGCTGGGCGCACACAGGCTACTGTGCAAGTGCAATTAGAGGATGAACGCTCTGCGTATGCTCCTGGTACGATAGAAACCATTTCGCCTAGTCGTGTGCTTGAGAGAAAAGATGTTGCTTCTGATTTATCGCCTGTAAAAAATGCTACTGTGCGCTTATTTGAGCGTGTTGATGGTCAGTGGCAAGAGTGGAAGGGGGCACCGTATAGTCAGGTGAATACGATTGTTACGACGGAGCAAGGAACGTATGGATATTTAGTTAAGAATGGTTCGTATCGTATTGAGGTTGTTAAAGATGGTTATGTGACGCAAGAAAAAGAGATTGAAGTTACACAAAATTATGCTTCTATTGATATTATCCTTCCTGTTTCAGTAGCTATTCCTATTCTTGGGCCAATTATAGAGATTTTACAATCGGAGCAGGCGCGGCAAGTTGCGACGGTCTCGGCTCCTGTCGTTGCTGCTATTGTGATCGCAAACGTTGCAACAGCTGGTTCTTTGTTTAGTCTTTTGAATTATCTTGGCTTTTTAATCACACAACCCGTTCTTCTTTTCCGAAGAAAAAAACGTCAGAAATGGGGTGTTGTTTATAATGCGCTGTCAAAAGCTCCGCTGGATTTGGTTGTTGTACGTTTATTGCAGGCGCAGACCAGGGCTGTTGTACAAACAAGTATCACGGATATGAATGGTCGATTTACTTTTCTTGTTAGGCCTGGGCTATATCGTATTGAGGTTGTTAAGCCAGGATATGCGTTTCCGACCCAGTATTTGAAAGATGAACATGAAGATGTGGATTTGCTTGATTTGTATCATGGCGAAAATATCGAGATTACGGATGAAGTAAACCTAGCGGTCAATATCCCTATTGATCCTGCGATGAAGGAAGAAACGCCTCGCTCTGTATTGTGGAAGCGTTATTTGCGCCGTCTGCAACATGCTGTTAGTTTGATTGGGGTTTTTGTTACAATCGGTGCGCTAGCTGTATCGCCAAGCTGGATGTTGGCAGGTTTAGTAGCGTTTCAAGTGTGTACGTATTTCTTGTTTAGGCGCTTGGCACTGCCAAAGAAACCAAAGGGTTGGGGCATTGTTTACGATGCAGTTACGAGAAAACCACTTGGCTCGGTTGTTGTTCGTATCTTTGATAAAAAGTTTAATAAGCTTTTGGAAACGCAGGTTACAACTCCAAAGGGGCGCTATGGTTTCTTTGCTGCGAAGAGCATGTACTTTGTGACTGCGGAGAAGCCGGGATTTGAGCGGTTTAAAACAGAGGATATTAATTTGTTTGCGGTGAAAGAAGCGGTCGTTGATAAGCACATTGCTCTTAGCAGGGTTGCTCACAAATTATCCCCAGCTTAAGTTGTTTTAGCAGTAGGGATATCTTTGTTTTGGTTTAGCTAAATATGCGGTGTTTATTGTTCCGCCCTATACTTATGGGTGAGCGCTAAACACCGCTTTGATATTTGTAGGAGAGCTTCCTTTGCTAATGATTGGGGAATTATTGGCTTTATAGGAAATATTGGTCTGCTCTTCTGTAGGTAAAAGATGTTCTTTTTTGCGTTGCGTATTATTTGAGCTGGCATTTTTCTCTGCTTGAAAGAAGAATTTTGGCTATTCACAGTTTATCCACATATTTTATCTAGAATATTCTTGTTTGTTTTGTGAGATTATTTTGCTCTGTATACAGCAAATATTTGCATTATCGATTGTGATGAATTGGATTTTATAGAATAGTAATAGCTTTTGATTCCACCGTTGTATGTGGATTTCAAAGGTCTTACATGACCCGCTTCTTACGTTCTTTTCTTCTCACGTTAGCCCTCCTTGTTGGTGGGGTGGCCTTCTCGTTTTCTTCTGCTCTTGCGGCACCAGTAGCAAATATTGGAATTAATAACCAAATTAATTATCAGGCGCGTTTGATGGATGCTTCTGGTTTTCCGGTAGCAGATGGTAGTTATTTGATAAAATTTTCGCTTTATAATGCGTCTGCTGGAGGTGTTACACTTTGGACGGCTACGGGAACAACGGGTGTCCCTACGGAATTACCGGTGACTGTTCAGAATGGTTTGTTTACCGTTCTTCTTGGAGATACTTCTGTTGATGGAGGATCTCAGAATTCATTGGATAGCGTTGATTGGAATAGCGATGCGATTTATCTTGGCGTAAGTGTTAACGGAGATTCTGAAATGTTACCGAGAAAGCGTTTTGCTTCTGTGCCCCAGGCTTTTAATGCAAGACAGTTACAGGGAATGTATGCCTCGAGTACGGCATTAAGTGGGGAAACATTGTTTACGATCAATCAAACAAGTAATGACGCTGCGCTTAGTGATCGTTCTGCTCTCGATGTTCGTTCTATGGGAACGTCGAATGATTTTGATTACCTCATTAGAGGTATTGATGATTCTGGATCAACAGTATTTTCTGTTAATCGACAAGGCAATGCTGCTTTTGCGTCTACGACGGTAGGTGGGGTTGGAGTATGTCTTTCTGATGGATCATTTTGTTCTGCTGGTGCAGGAGTTGAGACGGATACGTTGCAGACGGTTACGAATCGCGGAGATTATACGACGACGACGCTTTCATTGTTTGGAGGATTTGATGCAGGAGCATCAAGTGTCACGGGGACATTTGATGTTGTGGGTGATTTTACAGTATCGAATGTCTCGAGTTTTTCAGGAAATGCTGGTTTTGGAACGGCGAGTCCTATTACGCAAATGCATGTCGCAGGCAAGGTTCCGACAGGGGCAGTTGGATCGGTTGGTACGGGAGCAACTCCTAACTCGACTTTTGTTGTAGGGAGATATGTGTACGTAGTAGATTCATTTGCAAATTTGTTGCAAATACTTGATGTTTCAAATTCATCATCTCCAATAAGCTTAAGCACGACAGCGACAAACGTATTTCCTCAAGCGGTTTATGTACAAGGAAAGTATGCTTATGTACTAAATCAAACTTCGAATACATTGCAGATTTTTGATGTCTCCAATCCAAAAGCTCCTTTAGTGGTAGGTTCTTTTAGCACTGGAGTTTCGCCAAATTCAATATATATACAAGGTCGTTATGCATATATTACAAATACAGCTTCAAATTCATTACAAATTGTAGACGTGTCTGATCCATCAGCTCCTTCTGGTTTGGGGACTGTTGCTACAGGTGCGAACCCTCGTTCAGTTACCGTTGTGGGACGATATGTTTATTTGTTAAATGGAGTCGCTTCAAATTCGTTACAGATTTTTGATGCCGCGGATCCGATGAATCCAATTTCTGTTGGAGTTGTTGCTACAAATGAAAACCCACAATCGGTTTATGTCCAGGGGCGATACGCGTACGTTGTAAATAATGGAGGTTTTGATTATTTGCAAACATTTGATGTTTCTGATCCAACTACTCCTATTGGTATTAGTACAATTGCTACTGGATCTTTTCCTGATTCGGTTTATGTTCAGGGTAGATATGCTTATGTTACAAATCTTTTATCTAGTACATTGCAGGTATTTGATGTTTCTGACCCTGCCGCAATGCTCAGCATTGGCGCTGTAGCGACAGGAGCAAACCCATCATCGGTTTATGTTCAGGGACGATATGCCTATGTTGCAAATAGTACGGCAAATACGATGCAGGTCTTCGATATGGGTGGTGCCTATGTCCAACAGCTTGAAACAGGTGGCATTGAGACAGGAACATTATCGGTAAGAAATAATTTGTTTGGAGTTGATGCTTCGTTCCTTGGTGGTGTCACCATTGGACAGTCGGCAAATATTTCTGGAGATTTGGCTGTTGGTGGATCGATTGTTTCAGGAGGTCAGAACGTTTGTCTTGCGGATGGTACGAACTGTCTTCCTTCTGGCGGTGGGGCTGATCTTAACTGGACGTTTAATTTCGCTGGTGATTTTGTTAGAAATGCGACAGGAACAACGGATTTGATTATTGGAAATGCTGCACTTAATACCGCTCCATTCCGTTTTGATACAAACACAACGTCTAGTCGACTTATTATTGGTCAGACGATGGCAGGACAAACTCGTGCGGATGTCGTTATTGGAGCAACGACATCTACTGGCATGAATAGCTTGTTTCAGCTGACGGGTAAGGATTTATTTGTTGCTGGGAATATTGGATCAGCGTCTAGCGTTTATACGAATGGTGCTTTTGTGGCAGGGGCAGGGTCGACGTCTTATGGGGATGGTTTTATTTCAAAATCGAATGGATCAATTGAATTGGCTGCAAGCCAGGGTGTTACGGTGTCGGATCGATTAGATGCTTTGTATTTGAATCGTTGGTTCACTTCACCGCTGTTGAATAATACGATTTATGGAACGGGTAGTTCAACGGTTGCCGTTGGTACGAGTCCTTTTGGTGTTGCATTTGATGGTAGTTATTTGTGGGTAGCAAACATGAACAGCAATACTCTCTCTAAGATCGATGTTACGACAAATGCGGTTGTTGCGACGGTTGCCGTTGATTGGTCGCCTTCTGGTGTTGTATTTGATGGCCAGTATATTTGGGTGGTTAATTCAGGTTGGGATTCGGTTTCTAAAATTGATGTTACGACAAATGCGGTTGTTGCAACGGTTGCTGTTGGTTCTAATCCGGAAGGTATTGCATTTGATGGCCAGTATCTTTGGGTGGCGAATTGGATGAGCAATTCGGTTTCTAAAATTGATGTTACGACAAATGCGGTTGTTGCGACGGTTGCCGTTGGTTCGGCTCCAGCTACTCTTGCATTCGATGGACGGTATATCTGGGTG
>CAIXDN010000051.1 GCA_903918235.1 Candidatus Uhrbacteria bacterium | reverse complement strand
GGTCGCGGGTTCAATCCCCGCCGGTCCCACCACAAAAAAACCCGCCAAAAGGCGGGATTTTTTATAGGGTTCTTTTTCGAATATAGTCAACAAGCTCCCGAAAAGCAACCAGATTCTTCAACGCTAACCCAGAAGACTCCAATGCCTCCTCCGCCTCCTCAAAATACGCTTCAATCAACATACGACCATGATCAAGAGCGCCACTCATCTCAAACAGATACAGGACCTTTGGTCGATCCTTTTCCGTAAGGTTCTTTTTCCAAAGTGCTTTCAATTCACTTTGCACGACTCGCGTTCCACATTGCGCAATATACTGCGTAAACAATGTGTGCTGTCCATCACGTAAATCAGAAAAAGCCGTCTTTCCAATTTCATCTGGTTCAGAGGTTAAATCAAGCAAATCATCTTGAATCTGAAATCCAATTCCCAATGGATAGCCATATTGCTCGGCAAAGGTCATCAAATGTTCTGCGTTGCGCATTCCACGTTGCGCAAGAGCAAATCCAATCTGCATCGGCCTCACAAATGTATAACTCGCCGTTTTCAAACGATGTCTCTCTTCAATCATTCCCATTTCAACCGATGCACGCGCCATAGAGTCAACATCCAACATCTGACCCGTAATAACCTCATGAATCATTTGCTGAAAAATTGGATAGGCTTTTGTTCCATTCAAACAGGCATTTGCCCAATTAAATAAAAGATCGCCAAGCAAAATCGCCTGAGAAGTTCCAAAACGCACATGCGTCGTCGGTAGACCATGTCGTAGCGTTCCATGATCCATAATGTCGTCATGAACAAGAGCAAATGCATGAAAAAGTTCTAAACCAACAACGATTTCTAAAAACGCCTTATCATCTTTTCCACCAGCGACTTTATAAGAAACATACGCAAGATAAGGCCGAATACGCTTTCCCCCAGCCATCACAAGTTGCTCCACATAAGCAACAACCTCCCGGACATATGGATCCTTTGTCAGCTTCTTATTCTCAAAAATACGACGTTTAAGTGCGCGTCCAAGGACCTGATCAAACCGCTTCTTAAACGCTTGAATTTCCATAAAAAAATCGTTAAGAAATAAGCTTAAGGATCCTCTCTGCGAGCGCACTCCCGTCATCGGTCGGGAAAAACACATGTACCGTCTCACTCATCTGCGAAGAATATTTTTTATCAACCAAAAGCTGCTTCACAGTATGTATCAGCTTTGCAGAAAATTTTTCCTGCGATTGTTCAACATACACACCAGCCTTTCCTTCAAAAAATGCGCGAGCATTTGCCTCTTGTTGATTATCAGGAATCGGGACAATAACCGCAACTTTTGATAGACTCGCCATTTCAGAAAGCGCCCCAATACCTGCACGCGTCACGACAACATCTGCTGCTCCATAAGCCATGCTCATTCCCTCTGCATCCAAAAATTCTATTTGAACATAAGACGCATTCTGAACCACTGACGTTTCCGCTTTCCCCTTTCCTGTCACATGTAAAATCTGCGTAAATCTCATCCATTGATCCAACGATTCACTTATCGCTCGATTGATTGCTTGGGCGCCCGTTCCACCTCCAACCACCAAAACCACCGGCATTTTTGGATCAAAACCAAAATGCTGACACGCGTCTTCTCGTGAAGGTAAATTCGAAGAACTAAAACGCACCGGAGTAGCAATATTCGTAAAAGAAACACGCCCAAACGGTGAATGCGTATAGGTAAAAGAAGTTGTAACAGACTGACATTGCTTTGCAACAAGACGATTCGATAGACCAGGAACAACATCAAGTTGATGGATCGCGCAAGGAATCCCCAACTTTGAGGCTTCGCGCATGACCGGAACCTGCGTAAAACCGCCCGCACCCACAATAATACTCGGTCGATATTGCAATAACACTCTCCGAGCTTCTCGATGCGCCCTTAACAAATCAAATGGAAAAGAAAAAAGCTCTAAGCCAAGATTTCTCGATAATTTTGCAACCGGGATCGCAACAAATGTATAACCCTCTGCTCCCACCACAGCCTTCTCCGGCCCATCTGGTGTCCCAAACCAGACAAATCGCATCTTACGATCCTGTCGAGAAATAACGCGCGCCACCGCCAATAAAGGCGTCACAGGCCCAAGCGTTCCACCACCAACAAAAGCAATCATTGTCATAGCGAGAGAGTCCGATTCATTCGTGAAACACCAGCCACTAATCCCACAGCCGCTAATAAAATCGCAAGAGAAGTGCCTCCATGAGAAATAAAAGGCAATGTCACACCGGTAATCGGCATCAACCCAATCATTGATGCGATATTCATCCAAGCCTGTACACCAATCCAAGATCCGAGCCCAACCGCTAAAAATGAGCCAAATCGATCACGTGATTGCCCTGCAATAAAAAAGCATCTCCATACAATCGCGGAAAAAATCGCCAACACGGCGACCGTTAAAAAAAACCCAAGCTCCTCCGCCATCACGGCAAAAATAGAATCGGCTTCAACTTCTGGTAAAAATAAAAATTTTTGTCGGGATTTCCCAAAACCCAGGCCCAAGAATCCACCAGAGCCAACAGCAAGAATAGCCTGGTTAATATGATAACCAATACCTTGTGGATCAAGCTCTGGATGCAAAAATGCCATATATCGAGCCGCGCGATATGGAGAAAATTTGATAAACATCGCAATAACAGCAGAACCAGCACCAAACATCCCAAGGGGGAAAATCAATGGAGCGCCAGAATAAACAAACATCAACAATGCCATAGCAGCTACAACGGCCATCGTTCCAGTATCCGGCTGTAATACCAGCATCAAACAAATAATTCCAAGCGAACCTACAAAAGGAACAATCTCATGCCAGTCACGCATGCGTTCAGGAGTTCTGCTGGAAAACCACGCGGCAAGATAAATAAGGAATGTCAGTTTTACGATTTCCGAAGGCTGAAATCGTAAAGACCCAAATGCGGCCCAGCTATGTGATCCACCAACCTCTACTCCAATTCCAGGGATATACGGAAGCAACAACAAAACAATACTGGTAACAAATAAGGGAAAAGCAAAGCGCTTCCAAATACGGTAATCAATAAAAGCAAATAAAAAGAAAAAGAATGAACCAAACAATACGCCTTGAAGGAGCTGGCGTTTTACAAAAAACAGTGAATCCGCATATCGCTGAAACGCGACTGGACCCGTCGCGGACATTAAAACCGCCAAGCCAATCACGACTAACACGAGTACCAATCCACTAAGGACAAGATCAAATGAAGTCAGACGCTGTCGGAACGAAAGGCTCATGGATTAGATTATATCAATAAGGGCAAGAACAACGCCAAGCGCCGCCAATACAAAAGAAATCATCCAAAAACGCATCACGATGCGAGGCTCACTCCACCCAATCGCTTCCAAGTGATGATGAATTGGCGCCGACAAAAATACTTTTTTGCCTCGTAATTTTTTACTTGTAACCTGAATAATAACGGACAAACTTTCAATAACAAACGGCAAACCAATAACTAAAAGAAGAAGTGGCTGATTCGTCATCAACGCAACAACGGCCAAAACCGTTCCAAGAGACATGGCTCCTGTATCCCCCATAAATACCTCCGCAGGGTTGATATTGAACCAAAGGAATCCAATCAACGCTCCGATAATAGCCGTACACAACGTTGCGAGATCAAATCGTCCTTGCGACCAAGCGATCGCTGCATAGGCACAAAATGAGGCAAACAATGTTCCTCCGGCAAGCCCATCTAATCCATCAATTTCATTCACGGAAAAAGACGTGGAGACAACAACAAGAATAAAAAATGGAATGTACCACCATCCGATCTCAAACGTTCCATAAAACGGAACATGTAATTGGTCCCAACCTAAACGTGTATAAAACCACCAAGCGCCCAATACAGCCACAAGCGCATACGACAATAAACGATAACGCATCTGCAATCCGCCTCCTTTACCTCCGCCCAAACGTCGCACATTGAGATAATCATCCGCCAAACCCACCAGCGCCGCAGCAATCATCAAGCCAAGAGGAAGCCAAGTCTGCCCTCGCGACAAAAAAGAAATATCGCAAAAACCCGTTCCCGGAAAAAGATAGCAACCGCCAGAAAAAGCAAAGACGATAAGAAGCACCGTTGCCCATATCACAACTCCACCCATC
>CAIXDN010000050.1 GCA_903918235.1 Candidatus Uhrbacteria bacterium | reverse complement strand
CGCTTTTGGTTCGCGCTCGAGTTGGAGCTTAGCACCATCGACTTGATTTATGTAAATGTGTGTATCGGCAAGGAAGCCGATGAGTTTTCCTTCACCAAGACCTGTTTCTTTTGCGAGGAGATGTAAAAGCGTTGCATAACTCGCGATATTGAAGGGGAGACCGAGCATTGTATCGACAGAACGTTGATTCCAGAGAAGGTCAATTTTGCCTTCTGTGACGAGGATTTGAAAACTATAGTGACATGGTGGAAGCGCTTGTTCAGAAAGCGCGTTTGGATTCCATGCCATTACAATCATTCTGCGGTCGCCGGGATTCTTACGAATGGTCTCGATCATTTTTGCGAGTTGGTCGATGCCTTGGTTTGTATAATCGGAATTGAAGTTGACATAGGGTGCATTAAAGTGGCGCCACTGGAAACCGTAAATCGCTCCGAGATCGCGCTCAGCTTTCATCTGAGCTTTTGTTTCTTCAGCGTGTCCGTAAGCGACTTTTTTTGGATTGCACCACTCGTCCCAAATCTTGCATCCGCGCTCTTGGTACCATTCTTTATCCGTGATGCCTTTTATGAATCCTTCTAACTCAACGCGGATGGTTTTGAATGGCATTTTCTTTGTGGTGAGCAAAGGAAAGCCATGAGCCATATCGTGTTCAAACATGATGCCAGAGACGCTCAGTGTATCGATGCCTGTGCGATTTTGTTTGCGTACGCCATTTGCGAGAATGTGGCGCACGATGTCGAGATAGCTTTTCATGAAAGAATTTTTTAGCCTGTTGAGCCCCAGCCTCCACGGGATGATTCTGCTGGAGCGCCTTCTATCCAGGTGGCGCGAGTGATGGGAACAAATATTCCTTGTGCTACGCGTTCTCCGGCTTCAACAGCGACAGGTTCTGTTCCTGGATTCCAAAAGAAGATGAGGATTTCATCTGCTGGACCGCAAAAGTCACGATCGATAATACCGATTGTGTTTCCGAGCCGTAAGCCTTTTTTCTTAAAGGTTGACGATCGTGGCACGACCATGAGCATGTGGCCTTCTGGTGATTGGATTACTAATCCTGTCGGCAACATGAGCGTTCCACCGGGCGGAACGATACCGCTTTCGCAAACGGCAATATCAAAAGCTGCTGCTTCTGATGTTTTATATTCCGGAAGAGCGATCCCTTCTCGGATGCGTGTGATGCGTGCGTTCATTTTGTTGGTTTAAATCCTAATTCTGACATGGCTGTATGCATGGCGGATTCAAACTCTTCGCGTGAGCCGGCGTTGGGAATCGCTTTCCAGGCGCGCTTCATGACAGCGGGAATCGTGATCTCTGTTGGAAAGTGTTCTTCTGTTTGGAATTGTTCCCAGGACATTTGTGATTCTGTTGCTTTTTCTCCGCGCTTTTTCATTCGTTCAAAGCGGATTTCTGCGGGGACCTCTATCGACAAAAGTTTAAAGTGGGGGAGTGGTTCAAGCGCAACGATGTCGTCTGGACGACGAATGCCATCGATGACAACGATATCTTCCGGAGCTGAAAGGGCAATTTTTTCTACGGCGTATGAAAGTGCGTCTTCTCCATAGGTGTCGCGCAAACCATTGGAAAGTTTTACAAAGTTTACACGGGATTTTTCAATGCCGAGTGTTTCAAGAACGATACCAAGAATTCCGCTAAAGCGAATGTATCCGGCTCCGTATTTTTCGCGTAATAAATCTGCGGCTGTGCCTTTTCCGCAACCGGCTTGTCCAACGAGACCGATAATAAGTTTTGGCATATCGGCGTGTATCGTGAAGCTTGAAACATGAATCGTCAAACCCGTTTCACGTTTCACGCTTTAAGATTCAAGTCTTACGGAACCACTTGGCAAGGTTTGGACCTGTTTGAAAGGCGTAGTTGGAGTTGAGCTCTGCTCCGTACATTTTTTCTGGTGGAATAAGCATGCGCTCATAGACCATAAGACAGACGGGTTGGCCATCACGCAAGACAAAATCTTGGCCATAGGTTTCTACTTCTAAGACTGCAACGGCTCCGCGTTTTGTTTCATCGTCGGTCCAGCCCCAACCCGGGTCAAAGAATCCGGCAAAGTGTGATCGGAATTCTCCTTTAGATGGATCGTATGCTGCCATCTCTGTTGCGTAGTTTGGCGGAGTGATGATTTTTTCTTTTGTTGCGAGAATATAAAAAGCGCCGGGACGCAAAACGAGCTCCCCATTCTCTGGCTTTGAAACCGGTTCAAAAAAATCGGCAGGGTTGTGGTCAAATTGTCTTGTGTCGAGGATGTTTCTTGAATGGTCGCGTGCCTTCCATCCGATGATGTCTCCGCTACTCAAATCAACGGTCATGGTGATGCCACGACCACAGTTGTCGATGGATGATGGGATGCGTTGATTTTCGAGCGTGCGGAGGAGGCCGTGGCGATCAAATGTGACTCGATGTTCGAGTGAAGTTAAACGTGCGTCGCCATGAAAAAATCGCATTTGGTTCATACGATCGCCTGGGTGGGCGAGGATTGGAAATGATTTTGGAAGAACTTCAATCCAAAGACTTCCTTTGTATCCGGCAGGAATATCATCAAAGCGGGGGACACCGTCGGCAAGGAGGCGGCCGCGTAAGTTGATGCGGCCGCTTGAACTTTTATTGCTGGCGGTTGCGTGGATGCCGGGAGGAAGTGCGAGGGATTCGTTTAATCGAATGAGGTAGGTGCTGTTTACTTCTAGTGGTCGATCCCAAGCATGCTGATAGAGCGTGCCACGATTTACGATATCTCGGATGGATTCATTGGATCGTGGGAGATAGGAACCGCGCATGCGATAGGCCTCATCGGAGATTGAGAGATCGATGGAGGCTGGCTGCAAATGTTCTTCGCGACTACCGATTATGTAGCCGGCACCCATCATTTCTCGGATGGTCTGCATGGGAATTGCTCCGTATTCTGTTCGCATAATTTCGTGAAGCTTGAAGTGTGAAACTTGAAACGTCAATATGCCTATAAAAAACGCTCCCGTTGGGAGCGTTTTTTTTCTTATGCGAGTTCTGCTGTGTCGATTTTGATGCCAGGGCCCATGGTTGTTGTGATGGTCACGGAGCCGAGGTAGACACCTTTTGCAGAGGCTGGTTTTACTTTGCGTAGAGCCTCGATGAGAATGTTGAGGTTCTCGAGGAGGTTCTTGGCATCCATGGAAGATTTTCCAATGGCTTGGTGGATGTTTCCGGTTGTGTCGTTTTTGAAAGCGACCTTACCTTTTTTTACATCCTCAATGAGTTTTTTGATGTTTGTACCTACCGTATCTGTCTTTGGGTTTGGCATGAGACCGCTTGGACCGAGGATCTTTGCGACCTTAGCAAGCTTAGGCATCATGTCTGGAGTAGCAACAGCGACTTCGAAATCGATTTTGCCTGTCTTGGCGATTTCGGCGATGAGTTCTTCACCACCAACGATGTCGGCGCCTGCATCCTGAGCTTCCTTTTCCTTGCCGGCGACAATGAAGGCAATGACCTTCTTTGGCTTACCGATGGAGTGAGGGAAGATGAGGGTTGAGCGGACCTGCTGGTCACCTTTTTTGACGTCGATACCGAGGTGAACGTGAACTTCGACGGAGCCATCAAATTTGGTTGTTGCTGTTTTCTTTGCAAGCTCTAGTGCTTCTGCTGGCTTATAGAGCTTCTTCGGGTCAACGAGCTTTTTGAGCTCGGTATAACGCTTGGAGTGCGCCATACGTGGTTCGGTCGGCCGCTTATTTAGCAAGCCTCCCACATAGGAATTAGTGGTGGGAGGATAGCGAAATGAGAGGGAAATGTCAAACCCCGCCGATTGGCGGGGTCTATGGTCTATTTGATTGAAGCTGCGGCGCGCCAGAGTTCTGTATCGATATTGTCGCCGTATGTGAGTCGTGTTGTGGATAGTTTGATGAAGCCACCGCGAGTCTCAACGAGAAGAGATCCGTAGGTCATGGAACCGCCGCCGCTGTTCTCGATTAAGGTTGGCGCCATGACCATTCGTTTTGCGCCATTTTTGAATTCGATAAATGGAAGGGTTTCGCCTTCGAATGTTCCTTCTTTTTTATATTGTGCTATCGACTTTTTTTGTTCTGCGATGTAACTATTTATTGATTTTTTCGAGAGGATTATCGCGTATGGTCGATCGATATTGCAAACGCTATCTTGAATACCGTAGCAGCCGACATCAATCGGGCCAAAGACAAGAGCGTTTGGATGTCTGCCTTGAGCTGCTGCAAGATTGTCGACCGTGTAAAGATTTACTGGCTTCTCTCCCATTTTCCATGAAGAGTTGAATGGAAGTTCGATGGAGAACGTAAGTCCGTCGCGTTTGATTGTTACTCGGCGATGCTCGTTCTATTTTTGGAAATTGATATGCGCAAAATCAACAACGCATTGTTTCCAGTCTTCTGTTCCCATGCCCTTATTTTGGCAGGCTGTTTGAGTTGAGTCTGTTCCAGATAGCATGTCGGCGGCTTCTACGTATCTTATCGGTTGGCTTTGTGCAAAAACAGGAGAGGCGATACTGCCTGTTAATAATAGTATTGATAGACTTTTTATTACGATTTTTTTCATATATCTATTATTATAACACAAAAACAAAATCCCCGCCGGAGCGGGGATTTTGTTTGTTGATTACTCAACGACCGTGATTCCCATGTTGCGTGCTGTTCCTTCGATTTGGCTCATGGCCGCTTCGATGGTGTGGCAGTTCAAATCTTGGATTTTTGCTTCCGCGATTTCGCGAACTTGGGCTTTGGTGACTTTGCCGACTTTATCGATGTGTGGTTTTGCGGAACCTTTCTCGATCTTGGCGGCTTTCATGAGGAAAGCGGAGACTGGAGCGGTTTTTAGGATGAAGTCGTAGGTACGATCTTCATACAAGGTGATGATAGCAGGAACGACATCGCCGAGACGATCCTGAGTCGCATCGTTGATGCGCTTACAGAATTCTGCAATGTTCATACCGTGCTGACCAAGGGCAGGACCGAGTGGAGGTGCTGGAGTTGCACGGCCACCGATGACTTGCACTTTGATGGTTGTCTTGATTTTCTTTGCCATAGGGAGAGTGAGTAGTAAGTAGTGAGTAGGCTAGTAGCCTGTTGGGCGGGAAGCGGGTGCCCTTTGCGTAACAGTCTGCAGTTTTATAGCAGAATTCTTGACAAAATGTCAATAATGTGCTATATTTATTTGTCGAACATTGAAAAGAAAAGAGTTTAAAAATGGCATTTTATGGCTAAAATATTGGCCTTAGCATGCCGTTTTTAATCAAAGGGAAGCTCATGTCCGTGAATGTTTGCGGGTTTGAGTCGTACCGACGGCGTGTAGAAAGAATAGGGGTAGTCACATGGCGAACCTGTTTACGCTCGGTTTCGGAAAGGTTTCGGATCTGATGGGCAAGCTGGCGGACGCCGGCCTCACGGCGGAGATGGCGGAAGAGGTCCGGAAGAATCCGGTTCTTGCCGAGATCATTGTCAACGCCCTCAAGCAACAACCTGCCTTCACCCTCGTCCACGGTCTCTTCACTAGTACGGAGAAGCAGATCGTTCGCGTGCGCGAGTGGAACCGCGAGTTCAGTTGGGGCATCTCTGATGAGGCGTTCGCCGAGGCGGAGAAGTCCGTTCCGGCGTGGCCCGAGCAGAAGCTCGTTGCGGTTGTGCTCGTTCCCTATCTCGTCGACAAGACGAACGAGGACGAGACAGTCATGACCGGTCTCGAGCGCACGTTCCACGAGTTGTGGATGCGCGCGAAGTCCGAGCAGGACGCCAACTGGCGCTGGAACGGCTACGACAAGGCCGGCTCGGATCGCCTGCGGCTTCTGAACGGCATCGAGCACAAGGTCGGCCTTCGCTGGGAGGTGATCGACCTCGGTTGCAACCGCAACAAGAAGCCGATGGATGTCCGCAATGCGAAGTCCTCGCCGAACGCGGGAATCCTGGCCGCTGCCGCGCTTCACCCTCAGTGGGTCAAGAGCATGGACGGCGACAAGGTGCCCTACGTCTGGATCCCGGGCTACGAGGTGCAGGTTCCCGCCGGGAGGCCGTGGGCGCGCGTGCCGGACCTCTACTTCGATCGTGACGATCGCAAGATCCAGCTCCTCTACTACTGGTGCGACTACGTCCTCTCGGGCTGGGCGGTGCCTTCGTTCTTTCGGGAGTAATGGTACTCGGTACTTGGAGTCTTGGCGCTCGGGGATCCTTGGTCATCTGACCTTGGTTCCCTGAGCGCCTCTTTTTTTCCAATAATCTGCTACAATCATGCATGGAAAGTAGGCTTATGTATCGGCGTTTACGGATGTCGGTCGTCGAAATCTCTTATCACTCGCATATGCGTCAGAATCATCGCGTCCACGGATGCGGAGAGCGTACGCCGCGAATGATGGGTACTCCGTGTTTTCTTTTGGAACAGGCTACGCGAGGAGAGCGTAGAGTTTGTCCCGCATAAAATTCAGGACTTGGATGCGTCTGGGTCCGGTGTCATGGAAGGAGAAAACACCTCTCGCGGTTCCCGACGAGAAGCCGTGGACGAACGTGCCGAACCTCAACTTCGATCGTGACAATCGCAAGATCCAGCTCAACTACAACTGGTGCGACAACGACAACTCGGGCTGGGCGGTGCCTTCGTTCTTTCGGGACTCCCCATCACAAATCCCTCCGATAGATATCGGAGGGATTTGCTTTTTATCTAATGAGCTTGTCGAACTATGAAATCGATTTTGACCAGCCACCCAGCATTCTTCCTATTTCTTGGAGTTGTGATTCCATTTGTAGATAGGATGAATTCGTTATGCATTTGCAGTTTTTGCAAAGTCGTATAAGCAATTTGAGCGTATCAAGCTTTACGCTCGCCTGTCGGAGGATCGCTGATTTTTCCTTCGCTTCTGATGTTTGAGCGGCGGCTAAAGTGAGTTCGAGAATTTCGAGCAGATATTTAGAACACATGCTTCCGAGTGCGTGTCGTTGTGATTTTGGAAACTTGTTTAAAACCTCATTCCAGTAGGCGTAGGCAATATAAATAGATCGCACCATCGGTATATCGCCTGGATTGCGCGTGTTAGTAATTTTAGATTGGTTGAACTTGTCGGGGGGGGTAACATAAAGGAATTGGAGATGAATGAAAGTTTATTTGAGCAAATATGCTCCATCGAAAATATTTTTACCGCTTGGACGAGGTTCAGTGTCGGCAAACATTTAAAGATGGATGTCATTGCTTTTGAATATCGGCTGGAAGACAATCTTTTTACTTTACGAGACTCTCTTGTTTCCGGCGAATATCGTCATGACCCGTATAAACCGTTCACTGTTTATGATCCGAAGCAACGCCGGATTCATAAAGCAACCGTTAAAGATAGGGTCGTTCATCAGGCTATCGTGAATGTCATAGAGCCGTTCTTTGAGAGACGATTTATTCACGACAGTTATTCGTGTCGCGTCGGTAAAGGTACTCACGCCGCTGTGGAGCGGCTCCAAACGTTTCTTCGTCAAGCGAGTCATAATAATACACGAACCGTCTATGCTTTGAAATGTGATGTCAAAAAGTTTTTTGCTTCTGTGAATCATGATACGTTGCTTTTGTTGCTCGCTCGACAGATCAACGATTTTAAAACGATGGAATTGCTTGAAAATATTGTTGGTAGTTTTTCAGTCGGTGGTTATCGAGGTATTCCACTCGGCAATCTTACGAGTCAGCTATTCGCCAATATTTATCTTCATGAGCTTGATCGGTATGTGAAGAACTCTCTCCATGAAAATCACTATCTCCGTTACTGCGATGACTTCATTATTTTAAGCGAATCGAGAGAACGTCTTTCTGGCGTGACTGAGTCTATCGACAATTTCTTACATCGAACACTTTCTCTGCAATTACACCCAAAAAAAGTCTATATCCGTACTTGGGCACAGGGAATAGACTTTTTGGGATATGTGTTGTTTCCGTATGCGACGGTCATCAGAATCAATACGGCGGAAAGGATGTTGAAACGGGTGAATGGAGTCAATAGAGATTCATATTTAGGTTTTTGCAGCCACGCCGATGCGTTTGAATTGGAGCAGATTATTAAAACAAAAACTGCTCTATAAAAAAACTAGCCGTGAGGCTAGATTTTTTTGACCTGTGTGAAATCGAGTTCGAGTGGGGTTTCGCGGCCGAACATGGAGACGAGAACTTTGACTTTGCCACGGGCGCCGTCGATCTCGTTGACTTTGCCTTCGAATCCTTTGAATGGACCATCGCCGATTTTGACGGCCATACCGGCTTGAAGGTCGATCGTGATTTCCGGTTCTCCTTGCGTTGTTCCAGCGCGCTTGAGGATGGAATCGACTTCTGTTTGTGAGAGTGGGGATGGGGTTGTTCCTGTGCCGATGAAGCCCGTAACGTTTGGCGTATTGCGGACGACGTACCAGGAATCATCGGTTACAAGCATGTCGATGAGAACGTATCCAGGATAGATTTTCTCTTCTACGACGCGACGTTTGCCGTTACGGATTTTAATTTTCTTTTCTTTTGGAACAAGAATATTAAAGATGTAATCCTTCATGTTGAGTGCCTCGATGCGCTGATTCAAGCTATCGGCGACGTTTTCTTCAAAGCCACTGTAGGTGTGAATGGCGTACCATCGGCGGCCGTACTCGGCATTTTGCTTAGGCATAGGTTTGTTTTTCTTTTTATTATTTTACTGGCGTTACTTGTACATTGACTGGCTTCCCATTTGCATCGACGGCTTCAATGCCGTTGGAGGTTGGCTGAATGTCAGGAACGACTGGCGTTGGTGCTGGTGCTGTTTGTGCTGTGCCTTGGCGATTTTGTAAAAGCGTTGTGATACCTTTGTTAAGACCGATATCCAATGCAGCAAAAAAAGCGGCAAGAATCACACAGCTTATGATTACAAGCGCGCTATAACGAATGATTTCTTCACGAGAAGGCCAGGTGACTTTTTGGAGCTCTGTTTTTGCGGAGCGGAGGTAGTTGAGAGCGAGAGAAAATGGGTTTGCCATAGAGTGTTTTTTAAAAGGCCCGCTTGGGGCCAATGAGGGTAGGATAGCAGGTTTTTTTAGGCTTGGCAAGGATTGACAAAATCATCAAGTATCGGTATCTTCCGTTGAGCTATGGAGGCTGCCGTATGTCGGCTGTCAACGTGTGTGAGGCGGTACGTCCGATTGGGCGCTGGGATCTTGAACCTGATGAATTTTGGGAAGCGGTGACTCGTATTCAGGCGGAGCTGCAATATGACCCTCGACGTCGAGCATGCCGATGGCCTGAGCCTCATGGGCTGGTTCGTCGGATGGTGTTGGGGGATTGTGTCTCTGCGGCGACGAAGGAACGTTTGTGTCTGCTGGTTTCTCAGCTCCCATGGCTTCTTCCGACGCTCGAGTGTTTGCTCATCACTTCTCGTCCAACGGCACTTGAACGCATCAATCATTATCGAACGATTTTCTTTGATGCGTGCAACTTGATCCGTATCGATGCATTCCAGATTGATGATCGTGCGGACTTTTCCTTGCGCCTTCAACAAGCGGATGCACTTTCACGTGCGATGCTTCTCAAGAGTGAACTTCTTTTGGTTATCGCTCAGTTTGATCTCCTTAGCAGAAAAATCAAAACTTCTATGTAACTGGAGCGCCCTATCGTTGTACACGGTAGGGCGTTTTGCTAGGACCCTTGACGAAATGCACTGCTTTTCTTGTGTTCTTGATGATGTAGGTGCATAATTCTCTTGCAAACCCGAATTTTTACTCACAACGGGTTGAAAAATATTTTTCGTTACTATGGCAAAAATGACCAAGTCCCAGCTCATGAGTGAGCTCGCTGCTAAGACCAACATGAGCAAGAAGGACGTTATCATGTTCGTTGAAACGCTTGTAAACATGGCTCTCAAGAGCGTAAAGTCTAATGGAGAGTTTGTTCTTCCAGGCTTGGGTAAGCTTGTAAAGGTTAAGCGCCTTGCACGCATGGGTCGCAATCCAGCAACAGGCGCTGAGATTAAGATTCCAGCAAAGACTGTTGTGAAGTTCCGCGTTGCAAAGGCTGCAAAGGAAGCGGTTCTCTAGTTGATCAAGGTTGTGTATAAAGTCCCACCAACAATGGTGGGACTTTTGTTTTATAAAAATATTTTTTCTTGATCTGCTACAATGCCTGCATGGCAACTTCTCCACAAAAGAGCAAACGCTCTCAAAAAAAACCGATGGTTGATCCTGAGGGTGCTGGTTTATTTAAACCGGATCAAAAAAAAGATTCTACTTTTTTTCCGCAACCGAGTTGGACTGGGCCGCATCCAGATACGGGCACGCCGGCGGCGCATCGCTTTAAGCACTGGGTTTGTAGCGATAATAATACGTGTGTTCCTTGGGAACCAGAAAATTTTTCCGATAATATTAATTGGAGAATTTTTCGTATCATGGCGGAGTTTGTGGAAGGGTTTGAGTTTTTATCGAACTTGCATCGCGAGGTGACGTTCTTTGGATCTGCGCGCGCTGTTTCCGGGAATCCATACTATAAGGTTGCGCGAGAGCTTGGAAATCGTTTAGCAAAAGAAGGTTTTACAATTATAACGGGCGGAGGACCGGGAATCATGGAGGCGGGAAATCGGGGAGCGTTTGAAGCTGGCGGCGAATCGATTGGGTTGGATATTGTATTGCCTACGGAGCAACGTCGTAATAAGTATGTAAAACTTTCTAAAAGTTTTCATTACTTTTTTACACGTAAAGTGATGCTTTCTGCATCGGCGCAAGCTTATGTTTTTTTTCCGGGAGGATTTGGTACCTTGGATGAACTGTTTGAGGTTGTGACGCTTATTCAGACGGGTAAAATGTCTGACCAGGTTCCGGTTATTCTTTTTGGAAAAGAATATTGGAAGGGGATGCTTGAATGGATAAAGAATACGATGTTAGAACAAGCGCATTTCATCGAGCCGTTTGAACTGGAGATTTTGCGTGTTGTTGATACCGTTGAT
>CAIXDN010000049.1 GCA_903918235.1 Candidatus Uhrbacteria bacterium | reverse complement strand
TGCCTTAAAGTATTTGCTCGAGCTTCCATTCTTTGCATCGAGCTTATGGCCTTCACGATGACCAAGATTTGAATCCTGATCGCAAACAGATCCAGGACAGGGAGCTAGCACACGTCGCACGGCGGATACGACAGCATCGACATCGCTTTCTGAGTCGATAGCGAATGTCATCGCGATACCGTCGCCGATGTTTGCGAGCTGCGGAAATCGGATGTCCTTTATCAGCCCCTTAATGACCGGGAAACGCTTAGGACGAATGAAGAACAATACAGGAATACCTTCCCCAACTCTGAGGAGATACCGGTTTGTCTCAACCGTGAACTGCGTCTCTGACGGATATGACGACTCTCTTGGCGTGGCGTATCTGTATGCTTTGCACGCATAAGCGTGTTCTGCATCAAGCGTCGCGACGATCTTTACCCTTTCCTTGGATTCACGCTTGAAGAGCGTGCGCTCCAAGATACGCTTGATCAGTACCGACTCATCTTCCAGTGTCTCCGACGCATATCCTGCGCGGCGATATTCGAAAAATGATTGCGCGAGAACAAGCTTTGTCTGTGCTGAGCGCTTGACCCAGGCCCAATCTGCCAACTCACGCTCTTTGGGTTTGCACGAACGAGCAATCTCAAACAGCTTTACCGGGTTATGAGTTGAACGAACCTCCTCTGGCCGTCTCAGCATCTGGTGTAGGTCGCGCTGTTGACTCTGTACTTCCAGTCTCCTGGGAAGATAGGAAATTAGATATTCATACAGCGCTTCAACATCACGACAGGCGTCACGCCAGATTGGATAGTTACGATCAAAATCCGCCGGTGAGCCACTGTACATCGGAACGGTCTTGCGTCCACTCGCGCGATGAAGACTACCGATAAAGTGATCATGGAACACTTGAAGCAGCGTTTCCATCTTGGTTTCTGGTTTCCAGCTCATGCGATCTGCTTTTGCTGAAACCTGATCAAGCTTCTCTGACAGAATACGCCAGCGAACAATTTCACCGAACATGACGGAGTGTCGGTCTGCAGCCATCGAACTAAGTTCTGCTACACGTAGATGAATCAAGCTAGGAAACTTACGAGCAAGTCCTTCTCGTGACATTTTTTTCTACCCTTTCTTAAAAGAACAGACTTGAGATTTCCATAAAAACACGATCTTGGCTAGATCCAAAGGCTTTGCGCGATCAGGCACAATGTCGCTAGTCCTAGGCCGGCTACCGTGATGCTATTCCAAACGTTTGATACAGCTCTATTTTTCCATGCTCCCATTCTCTTTTTATCATTTGCGACAAGCATGATCACCACAAGTAATGGCGATGCAATTGCCCCGTTCATCGCTGCCGAGGCGACAAGCAAGTGGATCGGTGAAAAGCCCAGTAATGCAAAAATCAGACCAAGGACTGTTGCAAAACCGATAACTCCATAGAAACCACGCGCTTTGTGCCATGGCTTGTCTAAGCCCATTTTCCAGTTAAAGGCATCTGCTACGGCATAGGCTGTTGAGCCAGCGAGCACCGGTACGGCTAACAATCCAACACCGATAATTCCTAAAGCGAAGGTTAATCCCGCTGCTTTGCCGGCAATCGGAATCAGCAAGCGTGCCATGTCGGCGGCAGACTGAATTTGATCGTATCCACCTGCGTGGAATATCCCGGCTGCCGTGAGCATAATAAACCAGGCGACTACGTTAGAAAACAACATTCCGGCAGCGGTATCAACGCGCATCACATGCACTTCTTTTCCAAGCCGTTCTCCGTTTTTATCTTTCTCATGGTGATGGCGATGCAAACGCTCCTCTTCTCGTTCTTGTCCGGCTTGCCAGAAAAAGAGATAAGGCGAAATCGTGGTTCCAAGAATCGCGAGAAGTAAATAAATAAAATTTTTATCAAAGACGATGTTTGGGATCATCGTTGAGACGAGCGCCGTGTACCAATCCATTGGCCAGACAAAAGCGACCGCAATATATGCGAGCAATGCGAGCGTGAGCCACTTGAGATATTTTGCGTATGACTTATAAGAAAGAAATATTTCTAAACACAGACTCATTAGTGTAAATATCACGATGAGTCCTGTGGTCGGAAGCGGAACAACGAGACGCGCCGCCTCGGCCATCATCATAAAATCTGCGGAGATATTTACGACATTTGCAATGAGTAACAAAATGACAACGGGGACAATCAAGCCTTTTGAATACTCGCGAATATTACGGCCTAGACCCTTCCCTGTGACGAGTACGATACGTGCGCACATCTCTTGCACGGCAAACATCAGTGGAAAACTAAAGAGTAATGTCCAGAGCGGCATATATCCAAATGTTGCTCCAGACTGTGCGTATGTCGCCACTCCTGACGGATCATCATCCGCAGCGCCTGTTACAACGCCCGGACCGATCATTTTGATCAAGCGCTTTAGTTGGGAAAACATGCTTGTACTATAACAAAAAATCCCAATGCGTGCGTGCATTGGGATTTTTATTCTTACTCTGGAAGGAACCACTTGGCGTCGTATTGGACGCGGTCGTTGACGTGCTCGTATTTATGAAGCTCGATGTCTGTGAACCAGATTGGAATTTCATTGTTTGCTTCTTGGACGTTTCCGGAAGCATGGATCAAGTTGCGGAGTGGACGACCTTGCTCGTTTGAGAGCGCGTAGGTGTCATGAGAGAAGTCACCGCGGATTGTTCCTGCTGGGCTTGAAGCTGGCTCGGTTGCACCGACCATCTTACGGACCAAGGAAACGGCCATCTCTCCCTCGGCTACTATCGCGACCACTGGAGATGAGCGGAGAAAATCAACCAAACCGGCTTTAATGTTTCCACCGTAGGCTTTGTGATCAACAAATGGGAATTCTTTACCCTCTGCCTCGTACTTGGTTTTAGCCTTTGTATATACCGCCATCATCCATTCCTCGGTAAGCGCATAGTGTTTGTCCACGTCTTCCTGCTCAGGGTGAACCATCTTCATGGCGACGATCTTGAGACCGACGTCTTCAAAACGAGTAATAATTTTGCCAATAATGCCGCGCTGCACGCCGTCTGGTTTGATCAATACAAGTGTTTTTTCCATAAGTTTAGGCGCAGTATACACACGATGACGCAATCCTTGCAAAATATTACGCTTTTTGTTATACTACTAGCATAATTTCACTGATTTATTTGTTATGGGACTCCCTGGCCATCGCCGTACTAGCTCACACAAGCGCCGTCGTGCTTCACATTTTGCTTTAGTTGAGCCATCAACGACTGTTGATAAGGCTGGTCGTACACATCGTATGCACCGTGCTGTACCTGGCGCAACAGAATATAACGGCATCAAAATCCACGTAAAAGGATTGGATCGCAAGCTCGCTAAGGCACTTGAGAAGACCAAGCCAAAACAAGCGCACAAGCACGAGGATCACGATCACACACAGAAGAAAGACGCTCCATCAAAGACAAAGAACGAGAAGGTTGCAAAAGCAAATCTCCCTCCAAAGGCTAAGATTAGAGCAAAAAAGCCGTAAGTCATTCCAAACTTGATCGCTTGCACCTTTACCTCCTATGTCTAATCGTCATCTCGCTCGAGCACTCGCCATGCAATCTTTGTATGAGTGGGATTTTTATAGCGGTCTACGCGACGCGCATCAACTCATTGAACGCAATATTCTTGAATTTGTTAAGGATTTTGATGAAACCGAGTTTGCGACGACGATTGTTGATGGGGTGGTAAAGAATCAAACGAATATCGACGCAACCATTGTTAAGTTTGCACCAGACTGGCCACTCGCTAAGATTACAACCGTTGATCGAAACGTATTACGTATCGGCACGTTTGAGCTTTTATTTAACCATGACATTCCGAGTAAGGTTGCCATTAACGAGGCTATTGAACTCGCAAAGACTTTTGGCGGTGAATCGAGTGGTAAATTTGTAAACGGTGTTCTTGGAGCTATCTATCGTGATCAGATTGCGCAAGGCGTTACCAAAGAATCTGATAAGCCGAGAGAACCAAAGAAACCAAATCCATAATATTACCCATTATGCCGACCCTTCCAGACCTTACCCCGCTGGAAGAACGACTGGGGCACGCCTTCCGTGACCGCTCGTTCCTCCTGCAGGCGCTCACGCATCGCTCGTTTCTTAACGAGAATGCCGATCATCCGTATCCACACAATGAACGTTTAGAGTTTCTTGGAGATGCGGTTCTTGAGCTAATCGTTACCGAGTATTTGTTTAAGAACTATGCGAATGATGAAGGCGATCTTACCAACTGGCGTGCGGCGCTCGTGAATGCGATTACCCTTGCTGGCATTGCTCGAAACCTACAATTTGAAGAATACATTTTGATGAGTAAGGGCGAGTCAAAGGACAAAAACTCAAAAGCTCGCCTTTATATCTTGGCTAATGCCATAGAAGCGATTATTGGAGCGATTTACCTTGATGGTGGTACCGAAGCTTCTGAAAAGTTCATTACAGCGCATATCTTGTCGCATTTAAAGAAGATTCTGGAAGATGAATCTTATGTCGATGCAAAGAGCAAGTTTCAGGAGACTGCGCAGGAACTTCTTGGGGTGACGCCTACGTATAAAGTCCTTGAGGAACATGGCCCTGATCATGCAAAAGAATTTACGATTGGTATCTATCTAGGAAAGGATTTGATCGCCATTGGAAAAGGAACAAGCAAACAGGAAGCACAAGTATCAGCCGCGGAGGCTGGGTTGATCGCTAAAGGGTGGAAAACCTATCCAGCCAAGAAAGAAAAATAGGCACGTAAAAACACGCTCTTAGGGCGTGTTTTTATCTGGTGTCCCGGAAGGGAATCGAACCCCTATCTCGTGGTTCGAAGCCACGCATTCTATCCGTTGAACTACCAGGACATGGTTCTTGAAACGCAATGTGAGATTAGCGCAGAATGGGGGTTGCGACAAGGTTTGGATGTCGGTAAGGTATTTTGGTACCTTTTCAAGGAGAAGTCCATGCCCTATTCCGAAAGTCCGTTCTCAGTCCTTACACGCGCAGGAATGATCAGCGATGGTCATTATTCCCTCGGGGATCTGCATACGTCTTCCGTTATTGTGCGCGATCGGCTGTTTGCGGACTCGACGGCGTCGAGCTTGCTCTGCATCGATATTGCGCAATTTTTCCGTGATGAGCATGTTGATGTTGTTGCTGGACCTGCTCCACGCGCGAGCAACCTCGTGCAATTTACCAGCCGATCTATGCAAATCTGCCAGGATCAGAAGCGAAAAGTGCATTCTGCGTATGGTCTAAAGGCTGAGGATCGCAAGAATACGTTTTACTTTCCTGAGACGTTTTTGCCCTACTTTGAAAACAAACGCGTACTTGTTGTCGTCGACTTTGTGAAGAGTGGTGATACGACACGCGCGTTTATCAAAGCTGTGCGTGATGCTGGAGGATATGTCGTTGGTGCTGCGAGCATTTGTCAGCGGAGAGTCATGACCGCCGAGAACCTCGGTG
>CAIXDN010000048.1 GCA_903918235.1 Candidatus Uhrbacteria bacterium | reverse complement strand
CTACGGTCACATCTCCGTTTCCCTTTCTTGCGTCTGCCACGAGTACCAAATTTGACCTAGAGGCTTCTCGCGCCAAGCTTGAATCGCTTGGTTGGAAATTACCGGAAGGCGGAAGCGTACGACAACTTTCTACAGCTACAGCAAGCACAACTGCTTCATCGACAATACTCGCTCTCTCGATTCTTGTTCCGAATCAACCTGATCTCCAAAAAGTTGCTGAGATCTTGAAGCGTCGATGGTCTCTTGTCGGTGCTGAGGTGACGATTCTGACGGATGAACCAGAGGTTCTCTTGCGTAACGCTCTTGAAAAACGTGACTACCAAGTCTTGATTACGAATGTTCTTCTTCCACCAAATCAAGACCTTACTCCTTTTTGGGCAAGCAAAAATACTTCTGGAAACGGGTTGAATCTCTCAAATCTTGCTGATCGTGATGTTGATACGGCTCTTGATCGTGTGACGAATGCGACAAATACACAATCACTTCTTGCCGCACGCCAAGGTCTTACGACAAGCATCACAAAACAAACACCCGCGCTCTTCTTGCTCCGTCCTATCTACGCCTATCTTCTCTCACGCAGAATCCAAGGAACTGGAGACTTGCGTCTTCTTAAACCTGCAGACCGTTTTCTTACAATCAGCAACTGGTACGTCCAAACAAGTTGGGGTTGGAGATAGAACTAAAAAAATCCCTTGCACATGGTGGGCGGGGAGAGAATTGAACTCTCATGACCTTGCGATCGCTAGCTCCTGAAGCTAGTGCGTCTACCAATTCCGCCACTCGCCCATCACGTATCTAGGATTTTTATACTTGAATCTTGCCGTTTTGTGCGGTGAGCGTCAAGCACAGTTGACAATTTTTCCTGTGGTGTTTAGGGTTAGCCCATCTTCTTTAATCCTTAGATTATCTAAGTAACTGGAGCCTGCCCTATGACAAGTAAAGAATCCAACCATTTGACTCATTTGCTGATGACTCTGACTCGTGTGCTTCATGAGCAAATGAAACGACGTGTGACAAAACAGCCTCTCTCTGCAATGCAACTTCATGCGTTGGCGTATATCAAACACCATCGTCCAGCGATGCATGATCTTGCTGAACGACTTACGATCACTCCCCCATCCACAACAACGCTTGTCCATAGCCTTGTGGGCTCATCTTTGGTGCGACGTGTTACTGATCTGGCCGATAAACGCTCTTTAAGACTAGAGCTTACTCCGCAAGGAACTAAAGCACTTCAAGATCGCCTTCAGGCTGTTACGGAAGGCCTTCAGGAAATTACAGGCGTTTTTACTCCTGCCGAATTAAAGACTTTTACGCTGTTAATGGAAAAACTTGTTGCCTCGAGTGATCTCACCTGTTCTTAATTACTTTCCCTATGATTTCTAAAAAATATCTTCTTTTTGGCGTTGTTACCGTTCTCCTTCTTGGAGGTTCTCTTGCAGTTTCTGCGGCTTTGTTGAAGCCTCAGACGATTGAAACAGTGACGGTTGCTGCTGAGCAACGTCATCTTCAAGAGGTTGTCCATGCTGATGGAAAGATCGTTCCTGCTCAGAATGTTGATCTTTCTTTTGAGCGTGCTGGTCGTATTGCTCACGTTTACAAGAATGTTGGCGATACGGTTAAAGCCGGTGAGGTCTTACTTGAACTTGAACATGGCACCGAGTCTACGATGATTGCCCAAGCTCGTGCTTATCTTGTGCAAAAGCAGGCAGGATTTAGCGCGACGGAAATCGATATCTATCGAGCGGCTACTGATGCGGCAAACGCTGACTTAGAAAAAACGAAGACTGATACACAAGCGACCATCACCGCAGCTCAGTCCATGGTTGAGACGGCGCAGAATAATTTAAAGTTAGCTTCCGGTGGCGATCAAAGTCAGATTGTCGGACAAGCATATGAGACGGCTGTGACCACGTTGCAGATGGAGCTTTCGCAGATTGATACCGGTCTCAATCAAGCGGATGACGTGCTTGGAATTGATCATGTTTCTCGTGTTGCTCATCTCCGTCTTTCTGCGCTTGATGAGTCAAAGCTCGCGCTTGCAACCAATCGGTATGCTATCGCAAAATCTCATGCTCAGAGAACACGCGCTCTTGTTGAGCCGCTTGGAGCGCTCGCGTCTCATGAGACGATTGATACTGTAATCATTGATGAACAAGCGATGATTACGGAGTTGGTTCAACTCTTGAATGCGACTTCTGATGTGCTTAAGGCCACGCCATCTGGAAGTGTCACTGATCAAAGTCTTTTGTCTACGATGCAGACTGCTGTTCAACAAACGCGTACCGGATTAACTGCACAGTCCACTCAACTTGTTACAACAAAACAAGCGCTTGAAAATGCAAAGAATAGCTTGAATGCCTTTACCATTGCGTTTACAAAAGCACAGCATGATCTCACGAATACCCAAGCTTCTGCTGCGAGTCTTGTCCGACTCAAGGACGCTGGCTATCAACAAGCGCTTGCAAACCTCGCGAGCAAAACACAACCTGTTCGTGAAACCGATCTTGCTCCGTTGCGTGCCTCTTTGTATGCCGCAAGTGTTGCGTATGACAAGACACTTTTGAAATCTCCGATTGATGGCGTTATCGGCAAACAAGATGGAATCGTTGGTGCGATTATCAGTCCGAATCTTCCGATTCTTTCCGTGATGAATGCGCAGAGCTTTCAGCTTGAGGTCTTTGTACCAGAAATGGATTTGGCAAAAATTCAGCTTGGGAATGGCGCAACAATCACAACGGATGCTTATGGCGCTGATGTGCTTTTCTCAGCAACCGTCGTGAAAATCGATCCGACAGTTACGACGAAGAATGGAGATACAGGCTATAAAGTTACGTTGCAATTTACCAAGCAGGATGATCGAATCAAAACTGGAATGATTGGAAATGCGACGATTATCAGCCAAGAAAAAGATGCGTCTGTTGCTTTGCCTGAGCGTTCAATTTTGCAAAAGAATGGAACCTTTGAAGTTCTGTTGCAGACAACTGGAGGAAAAACCGCTGAGCAGGTTGTTGCTGTTGGATTACGTAGCTCTGATGGGTGGCGCGAGATTCTTTCTGGTTTGAAGGCTGGAGATCGCGTGCAAGATTTTGGTAACTAGCTATTATTCTATGTCTGAACAAAAAGGTAAACGCACAACGGTGATTGCTTATGGCGCCGTTCTCCTCCTAGCTATTGCGATCGGTGGAGGCGCTTATTTGAAATATTCCTCTGCGCGCGTCGCGATTGATAAAGCACAAATCTCTGCAACAATCGTCAATCTTGGGTCTTCTGTTCCGGGAGTGCTGCAGGAAATCCATGTTCATCCTGGAGACATTGTCCTTCCAAATACCATTGTTGCTCGTGTAGAAAATGAAGCGATTAAAACAAAGCTCGGCGGGCTTGTTGTTTCTGTACAAAATGATATTGGTAAGCGCTTTAATCCTGGTGAAGCGATCGTTTCTATCATCGATCCACAAGAGTTGCGCATTGTTGGACAGCTCGCGGAAGATAAAGGATTGAACGATGTACATGTTGGTCAACATGCCACGTTTACGGTTGATGCGTTTGGCTCACGAATGTTTTATGGAATCGTTGATAGCGTGAGTCCGACTTCACGTGACTCTGGCATTGTCTTTAGCATTTCCGATAAGCGTGAAGAAAAAAACTTTGATGTGAAGGTACGCTTTGATATCAAGGCCTATCCTGAATTAAAGAATGGCATGTCGGCAAAGATTACTGTCTTGAAATAACATGAAACTTCGTTGGCTTGTATTACTTACTGTCATTGTTGGTACGTTTTTAGGACGATTGGATCAAACCATCGTTAACTTGGCTTTGCCAAAAATTATTCAGGAGTTTGGTATTTCTGTTTCCTCGGCGAGCTGGATCGCAACGGCGTATATTCTTGCGAATGCGATTTTTGTGCCGATCTGGGGAAAGCTTGGCGACACGATCGGAAGAAAGAAAGTCTATCTCATGGGATTTTCCATCTTTATTCTTGGATCGGTTTTAGCAGGTTTTTCTTGGAATCTTCCATCGATGATTGTTTTTCGTATTATCCAGGCGATTGCTGGATCAGCGGATTATCCAACGGCGATGGCGATCCTTGCGGTGACCTTTCCTGCAGGAAAAGAACGTGCGCAAGCGCTTGGACTTTGGTCTGCATCCTTTGCGGCGGCGGCGGTTTTTGGTCCGTTGATCGGAGGTCCGCTGATCGATAACTTTAACTGGCGATCGATTTTTCTCATTAACTTGCCAGTTGGTTTGATCGGACTTGGCATGGCGATGAAGTATATTACGGAGTCGACCTCGGAAAGAAAGACCGTGAAGTTTGATTGGTTTGGTGCTCTGACCCTTGGCGGTGCCCTCGCCTCTTTGGTTTTGGTTTTGGATAAAGGGCTGGATTGGGGATGGCTCTCTGGAACGAGTCTCCTTTGTTATCTTGCCGTGTTTGCCTTTGGAGCGATTTTTTCATTTATTGAACTCCGACATCCGGAACCGATTATTGATTTCAAATTCTTTAAAAATGCCGTCTTCATGAACGCGGTCATCAATAACTTTATCGTGTTTATGGGGATGATGGGTAGCATGTTTCTCTTGCCTGTCTTTGCGCAAACGTTCTTAGGGTATAACGCTTCCGAGACCGGCTATCTCTTTATTCCGATGGCGGCGGCGATGATGCTTGCCGCTCCAATTGGTGGAGCGCTTACGGGGAAAGTTCAACCTCGCTTTGTGATTGCGGCGAGTACCCTCGTTTCTGCGATTGGTATTTATCTGTTTTCTTTTTTGGATCCGAAGTCTACGGCGCTTGATATCATCATTCCTT
>CAIXDN010000047.1 GCA_903918235.1 Candidatus Uhrbacteria bacterium | reverse complement strand
TGCAATCGACTCCAACCAACGCTCACGATCTTCAACAGTTTCAACAGAATAGCGCTCTTCCAAACCGAGCGCCTGCGCTTCATAATTCAAACTCGCACACGCCTCCTCCAATATAAACGGCGCCTCTCGTTCATTTGCATCTTTCAAATCACGCAATCGGAAAACGGAACGCATCAAACGCAAAGCAATAACCGGCTGAAACTTCTGTTCAAAATCACGGATCCTCTCTCGCATTTCACGAGCTTTTTCTTTATCCATCTCCTCGGTAAGATCTTGCTTAAACCCTGCAACAGCCCCTCGCTTAAAATCAGCCACAGAAACAAGCTCTCCCTGAATCAGAATCTGTTTGAGACGCATCACTGACGCAAAAGCCTCAGTACGCATTCCGCGAGACGTTAACAAGGCGCTTTGTTGAACAGCGAAAGTAGCCATACGTTCATCCATCAATCCAAGCGTGTCATATCCCCAAGGCGTTTCCCGAGAACCGAGAAAAGCATGCGCCTCAGGATAACCCGCCAAATCCCCAACCTGCGTCCCATGCAACTTGCTTTCATGCGCTTCCGGAAACAAAAATCCCAAGCCCTTCAAATCAAACTGACAATACACATGCTCATGCTTCTTTCCCTTCTCACGCACCTGAGTCGTCACTCCTAAATCAGCACTTCGATGATGATACTCTTGAACACGCAATTCCACCGTTCCATGTGCACGATCCAAAAAAAACGCCACATCCCTTGGATCAAACGGTAATTGAATCTTATTATTACGATAAATCTCCTCAAGAGAAGGAGGCGGTAGAGGTGAAAATTTTTCTACGCGGAAGGGATTCTCCATATTCTGCGTGTCTCACCAGGTTGCCATATTTTATATGGAACGTTAAATTCTGTTTCTGGCTGAACGACTAATTCTGTAGAAGAATCCTGATCAGTCCAAGTTTTTTCCAATAGCTTACCCTCAGCCTTAAAGATCGGCAATCGATTCGTTGCATGACCACCGCTATGATCATAACATAATCGCACCTCACAAACAGGATCCTCTGGATTTGTAACTGCACTCGCTTTCGCAGATTCAATAAAGTATTCCCCCACCGCCAATACCGCCGACTCAGGATCAAGTACGCGCTGAATAACAACCTCCGACGGATTCAAGGCACGAATCACAAGCACGCGCTCACCACGGCTATTACGTGTATCAATACAAAGTACCGATCCCGCAAATTCCGCCTGCCGTTCTGGCAACGTCATGATCAAAGCCGTGATTCCAGGGTACTCCGCACAAGCAAGGTGATGCCGATGTTTATTGTAACAAGCATTCGCAATATCACCAGCCAGCACTCTGCCAATGCCCATCACCGGATGCAACACAAGCGGTTCTTTCTTGTACTCCGTTTGATTATTGATTAATTGCTGCTTTTTTTGTTTCAAGGCTTCAATTGAACGACAAATATTCGCAAAATCGTGTTTTGGCGCTCCTTCCTTATTCAAACCAAAGGTGCGCAACTTCTCCACCATACCTTTCGTACGCCACAACGCAGAAGCAAAGTCCATCAAGTCTTCAGGCAGTTGTCCATCAGCAATATCCGTGCGATGAAAATGCTCCAAATACTCTTCAAAGAAATACGTTTTCCAAGTTTCAAGTTTTTTGATTGGATCATTCTCAGTTTCCGCATCAGAAATCGCTTGAATATGGTTAGGTGCCGACATCCGCATCAATTCAAACATCAATCCATGCGCTTCTGGACCAGCATATTGCAACATCGCAGAAAAATCCGCTTTCCCTTTTCCGTCCACAAACAAACGCTGTAATGCACGCATCAACTCAATACACCGCTCGCGTGAGTCTGGTTCATTCTCATTCTCCTGATCGTAAACCCCTTGACTGATCCGCGCTGAATCTTCCAAAAGCTTTTCTAAGCCACCTATCTGTTTTCGAATAGCAGCTTTTCCTTTTTCATTGGTAATCGTTTCCAATTTTACTCCTAATGCTTCCTTGAAGGCCGTAACTCTGTTTTCAATACCACCAAACCACCACCGAGAACCTTCTTGCTGGAAATCTGCAAGCGCCATTCCTTCACGCCACGGAGCTAAAAAGTTTCGCAACGGTTCTTCCAGACATTTGTCTTTAATAGCTTCATCGATAGCCTCGCTATCCGCATCATTATTTTCACCAAAAACAAGAACATCCATTGCACGTGTTGTCAAAAAAGCAGAAACTTCTGGCATCGTATTCTTCCGAACTTCAGCGATCAAATCAGGTCGATCAGCGACACTAGAATATTGCCCAGCATGAGGTACAAGCGAATTAAAGATCTCCATAGCTAACACATTCTGTTCCATGCCAACAGGCAAAGATTGATCCGCTAGCACATGCTGCGCAAGTTCAACCTGAAAAACCTTCATGTGTTCAATAAGCTGTTGGGGCGTTACTTCTACAGACTCTAAATCAAACAATTTTAGTGCTGAGCGAACATACGTTGAGGTACTTTTATGCAATTTCCGAGATGCTTCGTGCGCATCCGCATCTTCACATGCTATCAAATCTACAACCGTATGTGCGAGAGTAGGAAGATCAGAAAAACCAAACGTACGTAAATACACGAACAAACCTTTACGCAGGTCTGGATCACCTGACTCTACAGAAAAATGAGAAAACAATGGTCCAACAATATTATTATACGGACAAAATTCGACCTTTCGTGCAGGACCACGCATCTGCAACAACTCAGGAATATATCCAGGCGCACCTGAGGCACTCGTAAAACATTCAACAGCCTCCGCACGCTCCTTACCCTTCCTTGGCAAAAAATTTTGATAAATAAGAGCGAGATCACGTGGAGAAAAATGCGAACGACATAACTCTTGAAGCTCAGGAACCGTAAGGATAAACGTCCCTTTAAATCGTACAATGACTTCTTCTGCGCCTTGCGAACGACTAAGCGAATTCAAGAGAAATCGACGAAAACGAGGCTCATGAATATCCGGCGTAAATCCCACTGTTTTAAGTAAATCAACCCAAGCCAATGACGGATTTTTTACATCCAAATACGCTAATACCAAATTATTAATCTTCTCTAAAGTCATCAATTCAGGAACAAGCTCTCGTAAGGAAACAAGATCCTGTAAAAAGTATTGCTTATTCACTGTCATGGCAGAGAGATCCTTGATACGCTCAATCAAAAAGTTCCTACAAGCAGGATCTTGAGGAGAGAAAACAAAACCTAATGACTCAAACCGCTTAAAATGAATTAGCAAATCAGATATATCACAAAACTCTTGCGGTGCTTTTAATACGACATCACGGATTTTTTCAGGCGTCATGACCTCCGGAAGGTATCTATGTAATTCAGGAATCTGTCCTAACTTAGGTAAAAAAACATTTTTTCATCTGCTAATCCTTCAACTTTTTGTAACAAAAACTCCCGACAAACAGGATCTTGCGCAGAAAATACAAATCCAACCTCTTGTAATCGAGGAAACCACCTCGCACAATCAAGTATCGTCGCTGAGCCCATCATGCGAAAAAAGTCATCCCGAATTCTTTCCGGAGTCATCACGTCCGGAATCAGTGCTTGCAACAATTTCACATCCATCATGTAACTGTTGATATCCTTAGCGACTAAAATTTTATCCACTCGGCCTATCAAAAAATTCCTACAAGCAGGATCTTCAGCAGAAAACATAAAACCGAACTTTTCAAGGTCACGAGCATGGTCCAAAACACTAGGCAAACCATCTCTTGATGCTGTTAGAAAAAATGTGTCACGAATTTTTTCCGGTGGGACAAGCTCTGGCGCAAACTGATTCAATATAGAAACACGCATGCTCAACAAGCTAAGAGCTTGATTAGGTAAATTTTTAACCATCTCTTCTAGAACGACGCGACACTGAGGATCGCTTGCATCAAAATAAAAACCGATAGATTCGAATTGTTTAAGATCTCGAAAAAACTCCCTTCTATGTGAAGAACCTAAAAAGCGAAGAGAAATATCACGAATCTTCGCCTGTGTAACGAACTCTGGCGCAATTTCTTTCAGCAAGGATAAATCCGATACAATTTTCGAAACTGTATCCGCATATAATAGGTCCATCTTCCCATTCAAAAATTTTCGACATCCTGAATCGTCAACAGAAAATACAAAACCCGTTTGTTTGATCATATCCGCAAATCGTAGCGCACCCTCCAACGACAAGTATTTCGCTATCTGAAAATAAGCATCTCGTATCTTATCAACCGTCAATAATTCTGAGGAATATCCCCGCAGGAGAGATACCGCAAGATTAAACTCCTCCGCATTACTAAGCCGTGAAAGGTTTTTAATCTGCTGGAGTAGGAAGATGCGACACTCAGGATCACCCGCATCAACGCTTACACCATCCTCACGCAAATTATTAACAGCCGACATCATGCCACCGATACTGACTGTGGAAAATCTATTCGCACAAATAAAAAACGCACGAGTAATTTCGCTCGGAGAAAACAAATTTGGAGCCAGGTTCTTCAAATCCAACAATTCAGCCTTAAAATCACCAATAGAGCCAATACGTTGATACATCGTATCCAATCTCTTCTTTAGGAACTGTTTACATTCAGCGGCCTTACCATCAAATCTCACGCCGATATCTTGGCACTCATCAGTGCCCGCTAAAACAGCACCAAAGCTATTACCGCTAAATTTCGTGCCGGTCCATTTAAAATAGAGAACGTTCACCTGATGAGCAGTCATCAAATCAGGAGCAAGCTTTTTCAATAAATGAATCTCCTCTCGAAAATCATCCATGGTAAACCAAGAATTCCAACGCTGCTCCGGATGATCAATGCGTTCAAGGATGGCTTTAAAAATAGTCGTATTTCCCAAGTCAAAAGAAATACCAGAAGCTTTCTCCCACGAAGCAATTTCAGAAAAATCGCGTCCTGACACAATCCGAACATACAAACGGATAATTTGATCCCGTTCATACCCAGTAGCCACAAAGTCCTTACCAATCAACTCTTTCAAACGAATATACCCTTGTATATCGTTACGATCTATCGCCTCACGCATATCAAAAGCAACAACATCACGCAGTTCCTCATGCTCCTTAAAATCAATCGCCACCCCCGTGACCTCCATGTAATTCTCTATGCGATACTTCTGCACGTCAGTTAATTGATAATCATCCTGATCAAAAGCCCACACGAATTCATCCCGATGCGCATACTGCGCGCCTACAACGACATCTTCCGGATCACGTGCACACAGCTCACGCACAACATCGAGCGAATAAGACGTTTCATCCAAAGCTTTTTTTTCGCTATCAATATCAACAGCGTATTTGATCGCACCCGCACGCAATGCTCCCCGAATAGCCGATCCCGCCTCTTGCTTATGCTCCGACCACTTCCAAGATCTTCCAAGCTTTTCATACAACTGCCGTATCTTTCCAATAGGATCAGGCAAATCATTCTCCGCTACGAGATAGCGCTCTAGCTCAGCAATCTTTTCATCTGCATAACGATGAGCACGAACTTCAATCTGCGTTTTCCAATAACTCCGATCTTCCTCCGTGAGCGCATCACACTCTTCATACTCTAAAGCATCTAAGATAGAAACAGGAGCTATCGCAATAGACTCCTTAAAAAGGTCCATAAGAATCGCTCTCTTTGGATGCAACCCTGTCACCCGATAACAATCGATAATCTGACTTATCTCTCCATGCTCCTTTCGAAGAAACCTTACAGATAGATCTACCAGCTTAGCCAAATCCGAATCAGTAACAACGTCTCGTGACATGGCACTGGCATTCTGCAAACAATGAACAATGGGCCACGTGTATCCATGTAAGCTTGAGTCAAACGCCTCCTTCAGTTCATTCATTAATGAGGCCTGAATGGGTTTATGTTTCTCCTCATCAACCAAAAGATCGGCATCATCAACCAAGCCCTCTGCAATAGTCTGTCGCTTATCTTCTCCACGATGATCTGAGAAGCGAGTATGAGCCTTGAAAGGATTCTCCATAAACCCAATTCTATCACAAGACTTGCCACAGAAGCACCAAAATCGAACGCATGAACCAATGCATCCTCAAACGGCGAGATGGGACGTTTATCGTTTCACAAAACCCTCAAAGGTCATCCTTGTATAATCCAATTGATTAATACCATGCAATCGATAAATTTGATCCGTAGAAAATATCTTTTTATCCTCTTGAGAAAATCCTAATTCCATGATCGCTTGATCAATTTCCTCCCAACTCGGTGCTTCAATTTCAAGATACGGCGGCAATTCAGGCCAAAAATCGATATCAAACTCCACCGATCCTTTTTTATATCGGATACGCTTATTTTCCTGATAAAACTTTTCAATCATCCCAAGGCTCAACAGAAGCGCTTTTGTTTTATCAAAGTCACTTACCTGCACCTCGATCTCTTTCATACCCGTATCAGAAGTCGAGCCATCATGCGCTTGCATGCCTAATCGTTGCTTATATCCAAGCATGATGCGATCACCCTCATCGCGTAACCGCAACCACGCGCCTTTTTCATTCAACGTAAACCCTGGATAATCAAACACTTGTCGGCGATAAAAGAATTCGCCAACGCGTTCTGCACCCATGGATACTAGCGTTGCGACAACACGTTCAACATCAATAGCCAAAACTTTTGCCTCAATCTCCTCCATACTAATCTTTTAATCCATGGCACTTCTTGTATTTCTTTCCACTTCCACAAGGACAAGCATCATTGCGTCCTACCTCACCCATCACCTTCTTTTCTTCAGCGGCGACAATCGCCTCACCTCCAACCTCCTCCTTTACCGGACCAGAAAGCTCAACGACCGGAGCAGGTGGCATTACGATCTCGCGTGTGATTTGCACCTTGAAAATTGTAGAAGCAACACGCTGATTTAATGCTCCAAGTAATTCATGGAACATGCGATAAGCTTCGCGCTTATACTCAACGAGCGGATCTCGCTGACCATAACCCTGCAAACCAACACCATGACGCAAATAATCAATTCCTTCCAAATGAGCAATCCACAAATCATCCAATGCGCGTACCGCAACAACCTTTTCCACCTCTGCCTGTACTGCAGGATCACCAGCCT
Organism: Candidatus Uhrbacteria bacterium; assembly: GCA_903918235.1. GTDB lineage: Bacteria > Patescibacteriota > Patescibacteriia > 2-12-FULL-60-25 > 2-12-FULL-60-25 > CAIXDN01. The sequence goes on along the minus strand of CAIXDN010000047.1, from coordinate 8,638 downwards.
GTTTGGTTAATACTTCATACGCTTCACGAGCGAGGCGCATCAATGTCTCAACCAAAACTGTACGCAATTGAACCAAGTGCTCTTTTCCTTCTTTACTCTCACTTGCCGCATTCAACTGACCACGAACATCAACTCCCATTGGCAAAATAGTTGATACCGCTTGTGCGAGCTTGTCCAAGTCCCAATCAACCGGATTTTCAGAAACGGTGTGAAATGAAACCATTTGTTCAATCTCCCCTTCAACCATCTCCATGATAATCGGTTTCAATGGACTCTCATTATTCTCGGTACGCTGAAGACTCGCCTTTAATAATTCACGGCGCTTCTTATAAACCACCATACGATGTTTGTTCAAGACATCATCGTATTCAAGTAAGTGTTTTCGAATATCAAAGTTATGCCCTTCAACTTTTTGCTGAGCAGCCGCAAGAGAACGTGTTAATACTTTATTCTCAATCGCCTCATCCTCTGGCAAACCTAATCGATCCATCATCGACTTCATACGATCTGATCCAAAGATGCGCATCAAATCATCTTCCATCGAGACACAAAACTGCGTCGTTCCAGGATCTCCCTGTCGAGCTGATCGTCCGCGCAACTGATTATCGATACGTCGTGATTCATGGCGCTCTGTGCCAAGAATATGCAAACCCCCAAGCGCACGCACCACATCCGCTTCCGCTGGCACCGGTGGATTTCCACCAAGCAAAATATCAACGCCACGACCTGCCATATTTGTCGCAACCGTGACCGCACCCTTACGACCAGCCTGCGCGATAATCTCCGCTTCACGCGTGTGATTTTTCGCATTCAACACCTCATGCGGCACGCCTTCACGTCGGAGCAATTCAGAAAGCAATTCATTTTTCTCAATAGAAACCGTACCAACCAAAACTGGCTGGCCCTTTTCATGCCGAGCTTTAATCTCTCTCACTGCCGCCTTAAATTTTCCAATTTCATTCTTATAAACACGATCCGGCAAATCCGTACGCTGATTATCTTTATTTGTTGGAATCGTCAAAACTTCCAGCTTATAAATTTTATGAAACTCTTCCGCTTCCGTCGCGGCTGTTCCAGTCATTCCAGAAAGCTTCTCATACAAACGGAAATAGTTCTGGAATGTAATCGTTGCAAGCGTGACAGATTCACGTTGAACATTTACATGCTCCTTGGCTTCAATCGCCTGATGCAATCCCTCGGAATATCGACGTCCTGGCATCATGCGCCCAGTAAATTCATCAACAATCATCACCTCGCCTTCACGCACAACATAATCACGGTCAATCTTAAATAACGTATTGGCACGCAAAGCCTGCTCAATGTGATGCACGGTGCGCATCCCTCCTTGCGCATACAAGTTTTCTACATTCAGCCACTTTTCAAGTTTATGAACACCTTCTTCTGTCAACGTAGAAACGCGCTGCTTCTCATCCAATTTATAATCTTCTTCTTGAACAAGCTTGGAAACCAAATCCGCAAATTGCAAATACTGACTCGTCGCTTCTTCTGCTGGCGCACTAATAATTAAAGGCGTACGTGCCTCATCAATTAAAATCGAGTCAACTTCATCGACAACCGCATAATGCAAATCACGCTGGACCATATCCTCTGCACGCTGAACCATGTTGTCACGCAAAAAATCAAAACCAAATTCATTATTGGTTCCATACGTGATATCCGCCGCATACGCCTCACGACGTGAAACTGGGCGCATATAATCCATATCCACACGGAATGAACCAGTCGCATCGCGATTCTCATCATGCTCTGCCTCCGCTTTAAAATGAGGATCGTAAATATAGCTACCAGCGTGCTGGATAGAAGCAACAGAAAGTCCAAGTGCGTAATACACCTGACCCATCCAAACAGCATCACGTCGAGCAAGGTAGTCATTCACCGTAATCACGTGCACGCCTTTTCCGGTAAGCGCATTCAAATAGACCGGCGCTGTGGCCGTAAGCGTCTTTCCTTCACCCGTACGCATTTCCGCAATCATTCCACGGTGCAATGCTAAGCCTCCAATCAACTGCACGTCATATTGACGCTGTCCAAGCACACGCTTTGAAACCTCACGGACAAGCGCAAATGCTTCCGGTAAAAAAGCGTCACTTGATTCACCGTCTGCTAAATGCTTCTTGTATTCCGCTGTTTTCAAACGAAAATCCTCATCCGACAAAACCTGCATGGCACTCTCAAGCGTCTTTACCTGCTCAACAATTCCGCGAAGCTTTGCAACTTCACGAGCATTCGGGTCACCAAACAGTTTAGTCAAAAACTTCATAGTTTGCAGATCTTAGCCCAAAAAGACGCCCCTTACAAGGCATCTTTTTAGGCTAATATCTGTCACTATTTCCGACTACTCCCCTTCTCTTCCGCGCTCTTCCATCTTTTCCTTCCACTGTGTAATCGTCTCACGAAGGTGATCTTTCACCTTATCGATAGCTTTATAAAGGTCGTCCGCATCACGCTCTACCATGATCGTCTCGCCACCAATCTGTACATTCGCCTTACATTCATAAATATTTCCCTTGTTGTGATGGCCATTTGCCATTCCAACCTCGACATCAATATGTCGAATCGACTCAAGGTATTTCTCAAGCCCTTCCATCTTTTCCTCAACATATTGTTTAATCGCCGGCGTCAGCTCCATGTCGCGTGTGTTGATATTGATAGTCATATAAAAACAGAATAAACCGCCCGCAAGCGCAAGACAAGAAAAAAAGAACAGCCCCGCTCCGACTAATGTCGAAGCGGGGCTAAGTGTCTCTACAGAACTGCCAGGACGCGGAAGGCAATGTGGTCGAAGCGACCGGCGTGACGAACACCATGCACGTTCGCGAGACCGCCACTACCGGAGCTGCCGACAAGGAGCCGGTCGCTAGGACCCGTAAGCGCTCGCACACCACTCCCATGAGTGGGTGGTAGATCCATCTGACGATGCTCATACAGCCAGTTAAACAAATTACCGATCAGGTTCCACTCTGCCGCCGTCGGAAGCCGCGTCCCCTTCTTAGGGAAACCAGTCGTCTTCGCGATCTTACCAAGGATGACGCACACTCCTCACTCTACCATCTTCAGCACCCCAACCCGCAAACAGGTCGGTTTGCGTCCCTATGGTATTGCAAAAAAAACTATCGCGTCGCCCTTTCAATCTCCCTCCTCGTATACTGAACCAAATCCGATTTCAAATCCGCTAATTTATCATCCAAATACCCCTTCGTAACCATCGTCGCTGACATTCGCGTTTGATCAACAGCCATACGTGCCTGATCGTGCTCAAGTCTTCCAAGCCGATTCTCTACAGAAGTTGCAAACGTATTCGTCACCTCAAGAATTTCCTGATTTGAAACCTCCAAAGACTCCATGCGAGCATCCATCTTATCAAAACGAGAGTCTATCCCACCCAAACGAACATTAATTTCATTAATCTGTCCCGTAACAGAAGCTGCGAGCTTTTTAAACTCTTTCAAGACTTCATTATTTGAAACGTCATTCGGCGAAGTTTTCATGTTCATATAATATACTCCGTTGTCTCAACTTGCCTCAAATATCAATACCTTCCCGGTGGATAACTTCCCTAAAACCCCACGTACTGCACCTCCTCATGCATTTCAATTCCAAATTCATCTCGCACTTTCATCTTCACGCGTGAAATCAACGCCACAATATCCTGCGCCCGAGCTTGTCCTTTATTGAGAAAAAAGTTTCCATGTTTCGTGCTCACCTGCGCATCGCCCACCGACTCCCCCATCATTCCCGCCTGATCAATCAACCATCCAACCGATATTGATTTATTCTTAATCATCGACTCCGGTACTTCCACGGAACGCTTCAAAATATCAAGCTCCGACTCATTCTCAAATTCAAAATTCTTAAACGCACAACCGGCACTGGAAGCATCAAGCGGCTGCTTCTCTTTCCGTGTGCGCATAATATCTTCCATGCGTGCTTTACCCGCCGCAATATCAACGCTCGGCTTCAATACAAGCGTCGCACTCAACATCAAAAATGGCTGACGCTTAAACAAACTTTCACGATACGCAAATGCACATTCACTCGTTGAAAGCGTTTTACGTTCACGTGTTTTCAAATCAAAAACTTCGACAGACTCCACGCTATCCTTCATCTCCCCACCATAACAACCGGCATTTCCATAAATCGCGCCTCCAATTGTCCCTGGAACACCAACCGCCCATTCAAAACCCGTGAGCCCAGCATCGACGGACTGTCTTGCAACAAGACCCGTAATCGCTCCGGCTTCTGACGTTATACGTTCAGCGTTAAACGTTACACGCCTATTCCCCGCCTGAATCATCACGCCTTCATAACCCTCATCGGAAACAAGTAAATTTGAAGCGCCTCCATAAACATAAAACGGAACTTCAAGATCCATCGCCGCAACAACTGCCTCAATCAACGCTTCAGCCGTTCCAGCCGTCACGTGTAATTTTGCATTTCCACCAACACGAAAACTCGTACGCTTTGCCATCAATTCATCACGCGTCGTCGCAGGAATCCGTGCAAGATACGTAGCAATCTTTTCTTCTGAGAGTGGAATCATACATCAAGAATTTTATCTGCAATTTTATACACGTCTCCAGCGCCCATCACGATAATCACATCACCTTCACGCTTCCATCGACGCAACACCGCAAGCGCATCCATTGAGTCTGGTGCAAAATCCACAGAACGAACAACCGACCGCTCCGCATCATGCCTGACAACCGCATCCTGCAAATCGCGCGAGCTAATCGCTTGATCCACTACCTCCTCGCGTCCGGCAACATCATAAATTTCTACAAGAAGCAACGCATCAGCACGATCAAAACTTGGAATAAAATCCAAAAATAAATCCCGCGTACGCTTTCGCTGATGCGGTTGAAACGCTAAGACAATTCGCCTTCCAGGATAAAACGCTTTCGCTGCTTCAAGTGTTGCAGCCACAGCAGTTGGATGATGACCATAATCGGAAATAACCAACATCTCATCACGCTCAGCAATACGCTGAAAACGTCGCCAAATCCCTTTGTAGTTACTCAATACTTTCTCAAGTCCAACCCATGGAATACCAACAGAAGAAATCAAACTTAATGCCGCCGCACAATTCATCACGTTCATCTTTCCTGGAACACCCAATTTAAATCGATACACGCGACCACTCACATCGCTCAACCCAAAGCTCTGCTCACCGGCCTTCACCGCATAATCAACAATCTGATGATCCGCATGCGTTCCAAAACCAAATGTCCGAATCCGTACACCACGCTCAAGTAATGCCGATCGCTCCTGCCCAACAAGCGTCTGCACATTTGGATCATTCGCATTGGCGATCACAATACCGCCATTCCGAACATTTCCAAGCAACTCACGAAACGCCTGCAAAAGCGTTGGAAGATCAGGAAAAATATCCGTATGATCCAATTCAAGATTATTTAAAATGACGGCATATGGTTGGAACTCTAAAAAATGCCGCGCATACTCATCGCCCTCAATCACCACCATATCCGATGAACCAAATCGAACATTTCCATCAGGAAAATTTGGCACACGACTTCCAACAATCACCATCGGGTCTTGATTAGCGCCTTCTAGCAATAATCCCGTAAGCGCCGTCGTAGTGCTCTTTCCATGCGTTCCACAAACCAATAAACATCGTTTCTGCGCAAGCCACGCACCCAAAAATGCAAAATTCGTGACCTGTGGAATCCGACGCGCTTGAGCTGCCATGCGCTCCGAATTTGTCTCAGGAGCTGCCGATGTATAAATCAGCAATTCCGTATCTTCTGGAAGATTGCTTGCCGCATGACCTATAACAACCGGAATACCAGCCTTAATCAATTGCTCCGTCGCCTCAGAAGAGACAACATCCGAACCAGTCACATGCACGCCAGCACGCACCAAGAGCTTTGCAACTCCGGACATGTTAATCCCACCAATGCCAACCAAGTGGGCACGACGAATTTGTGAAAAATCCATGCCTATAGGCTACGGCTTCACGCAAAACTCGTCCAGACGTAAAACGCCCCCACAGAAACGTGGGAGCGCCTACAGTCAGGTCGGTGGCTTTTTCCAGAGGATCTGGCCATCCGGAGCGATGATGCAAATCGGAGCAAACTGGTCAGGATAGATGATAGGAATCGACGGCTGATACACAAGCCGGACAGCCTCGAGGAATTGGTCTTCTGTAAGAAAATGAACATCCTTCTCACAATCGATAACGGAACGAACACTTGGATCAATGGGATTGCGCCCATCGCCATGATAAACGTTCGCAAGGGCAACAAGGATTTGTCGATACGTCTGATCACGCAAAGGCGATTTTGAAGCAAGATATTGAACGACGGCGATAGCTGGCATAATGAACAACCTCCTTTCAGTTGGTTGAGGCTAGCAAAAAAAGCGCATTTTGTCTAGAGTACTGCCATGTCTTTCCTCCAAAATACTGATCGTGAAATTGCCAACCTTCTTCAAGAAGAGCTCACACGACAACGCCAAGGCCTCGAACTAATCGCCTCAGAGAACTATGTCTCTCCGGCTGTCCTTGAAGCCATGGGGTCAATACTCACCAATAAATACTCAGAAGGCTATCCAGGAAAACGCTACTACGGCGGTAATGAAATGATCGATCGCGTAGAAACCCTAGCAATCAACCGTGCAAAACAACTCTTTGGAGCTGAGCACGCCAATGTCCAACCTCATGCCGGAGCACAAGCAAACTTTGCCGTTTACCTCGCCTTACTCAACCCGGGCGACACTGTTCTCGCCATGGACCTCTCTCATGGTGGCCACCTTACACACGGTTCCCCCGTCAACTTTTCTGGTAAGTGGTTCAACGTGATTCCATACGGCGTCCGTGAATCTGACGAGCGCATCGACATGGACCAAGTCCGCGCTCTCGCTCACAAACACAAACCAAAAATGATCATCGCGGGTTTTAGCGCCTACTCACGCAAACTCGACTTTGCTGCTTTCGCTGAGATCGCAAGAGAAGTTAGCGCCTATCTCTTTGTCGATATGGCGCATGTCGCCGGACTCGTTGCCGCAAAACTATATCCAGATCCGATTCCATACGCAGACGTCGTCGCAACAACAACACATAAGACACTCCGTGGCCCACGTGGCGCCATACTTCTTTCCAAAATCCAAGACCGTTTGGATCCTGGCGGCAAAAAAAATCTTGCGCAAAAAATCGACTCCGGAGTTTTTCCAGGCTCACAAGGCGGACCGCTAGAACATATTATTGCCGCAAAAGCCGTCGCGTTTCATGAAGCGCTTCAGCCATCCTTTATCGATTATCAAAAACAAGTACTCGCCAATGCACAAGCCATGGCAAGCGCATTCCTAGCAGAAGGTGCACGTCTCGTCTCCGGTGGTACGGACAATCACCTGCTCTTGCTCGACGTCACACCTTGGGGCATCAGCGGAAAAGAAGCCGAGCAATGGCTAGAACAAGCCGGCATCTCCGCAAACAAAAACATGATCCCATTTGATACGCGCAAACCCGCTGATCCATCCGGTCTCCGACTCGGAACACCAGCGATCACAACACGCGGCTTTGATGAAAAAGCCACCATCGTAGTCACGCAATTAATCGCGCAACTACTAAAATCAAAAAACGAATCTGCCGTAGCCGAGCAAATAAAAAAAGACGTCCGCACACTTGCCGACGCCTTTCCCCTCTACTGCGATCTCGCTTAATCGACGACCTTGATTGCGCGAGAAAATGCATCAAGCAACAACCCACGACCATCACCAGAAACCGTCGAGTGCGCAATGATCGGAACATTCGGATACGTACGCTCCAATGACTGAACAATCTGTCGCAATTCCATACGTGAAGGTTTATCAGATTTATTTGCAACAAGTAATAATGGAATACCAGAACGCAACACTTGTTCAATCACTTCATTATCAACAGCCGTCGCACCCAAACGAGAATCCAAAATCACGACAGCCATTCTCAAACGTACCGCAACGGACAAAAATCCAGACAACAAATCCAACAAACGATCGCGCTGATGTTTGGACATTTTTGCATATCCATACCCAGGAAGATCCACAAGCTCATACTGCTTGTCCATGGAAAAAATATTGATGAGTCGCGTAAGCCCTGGCATAGAACTCGTCTTTGCAAGACCAGGCTCACCCGTAATCGAGTTAATCAATGACGATTTTCCTGCATTGGATCGTCCAAGCAAAGCGACCTGCGGCAAGCCATCTTTAGGCACCATCGCAGGATCGGCATAGCTCTTGATAAACGTCGCATTTTTGATCATGTGCCGATTCTAGACTAAAACTCGCTTTTTAGCAAGACTTAGCCCCTTTTTGCCACTCAACAATCTCCCCAGCCTTGATCTCAATCGGATCAGCGCGCCTCAATGTGGCGATCTGTGAACGTGTAAGCAATGAGATATGCTTCACATCAACAAGGTATTCCGGCACAAACCAAACATCCTCCTCATGCGTCACCCATCCTTGCTTATCAAAACGCGACAAGTCCACCGGCAACGAATATCGTCGTAATGTCTTAAAGCCTTTTGGATCAAAATACTCATGAAAATAAGAAAGAACAAGCTCACGAATCGTCCGATACACCGGCTCACGATATCGCAAAACCGCATGATTTGTCTTTGATACC
>CAIXDN010000046.1 GCA_903918235.1 Candidatus Uhrbacteria bacterium | reverse complement strand
GTTCCCAAAATACCAAAGCAATGCGGCCAATGTACCTAGATGAAGGACCGTATCAAAGTCAAGACCTTGGTCAGACCACCCAAGTAGAGCTGGTACGAGTATCAAATGGCCGCTGGAAGATACCGGAAAAAACTCGGCAAGGCCTTGGACTGCACCGAGTACAAGGCCGCGAATTACGTCAAAAACTATTCTCATATCTACGCATCAAACACGATGCGCTCGCCTGGAGCAACAGGCTTTGGAGCTGAAGGCGGAACCTTTGGAGCTGGCGCAGGACTTCCTGATCCGGAATGCTTACGATGACGACGATTCTTTTTTGCATCGTTATTCATTTGTACGGGTGCGACCATAGGAGTAGGTCGAGGCGGAATCGTGCCAGCGCGTTTTTCTAATGACTGTTTATGCATGTCTACCGTACCGCCTTTCGATTTTAATATCTCCGACAACAAGTCTTCATCATCTGAATCAGCTAATGAAACGATTTGAACTTTTCCCGGCTGACTTGGCTCCTGAATAACACGTGGACGATTCGCAGGAACCTCTCTTGGTGTGTTGACCGTACCCTTGATATCTGTCTCCCCTGCATTCTCTACCGGTAATGGTGCGCGCTTTACCGTCTTGAAACCGCTCGATTTGTTTTTACGCTCTTCCGCAATAATCGGGCGACACTCAGCACAATAGAGCGCGCGCGAGGTATCGAGCTGAATCGCTAGTTCAAATTTCTTTGCACAGCGATCACAGGTATGTGAAAACGCTGGACGCTTTTTTTGTTGCTGAGGAATACTCGCCTGAATAGCCGCTAAACGCTCAGGACGAATCGTAAGATATTCCGTTGTATCGACCGGATGTTCCGACTCCTTACTTGGTGCCCGTGTTTGTAAAAATGTATCCGATTCTTTTGCTTTTTCTGCCTGCTCTGCCAATTCATCTTCTGACAGGATCGCCGGATATTGAACTGTTGGAGCCGTGCCAAGCGGACCAGTATCAGTCTCTGCTACAACTGTTGAGCCTGCGGCTGTAAGCGTTCCTCCAGATGGGGTTGTCTCCATTCCTGCCCACTTGAGCACTTTCTCTTCAATGATTGGACGTGGCTCGGCGTAGCGTTCACGGCTTACGGCGATCACCTTGTCCTGGCTATCTGTGCGCTCAGCGATTGGTGGGAGTGTATTTGCCGAAAATGGCGGTGTCGATGCACCGTCTACCATCAGTTTTAGGTAGATCTGATATTTTGTGATGTTTACCAAATCTTCTGGTGTAAACGTTGGTGCGAATTCTGTTTCCATCGCTAATGCATCGGCAGCACCGACACGCATTGCGATAATTGTACCAACGTTACCAAAAATAGCAGAAGCGACCTCTTCCTCGAGCTGCTCAATGTATTGATGCGCAACAATTAAGTTAAGACGAAACTTACGCGCTTCAGACAAAATGCCCGCAAAGGATTCATTCGCGAAGTTCTGGAATTCGTCGACATAGAAGTAAAAATCCTTACGTTCTTTCTCTGGCATGTTCTGACGCTCTTGTGCGGCGAGCTGGATCTTTGTAACGATCATTCCACCGAGCAAGCGCATGTTGTCTTCACCGATACGTCCTTTTGAAAGGTTTACAATCAGAATCTTCTCATCATCCATGATACGACGTAGGTTCACGGTTGACTTTACTTGTGCGACGATATTACGAATAACTGAGGACGACAAAAACTGTCCGACTTTATTTTGTACTGGTGCAATGGCTTCTGTCGCATACTTTTCTGACCAGGAAGCAAACTCGGCAATCCAGAATGTTTTTACAATCGGATCTCGGATTTTTGCAACAACGCG
>CAIXDN010000045.1 GCA_903918235.1 Candidatus Uhrbacteria bacterium | reverse complement strand
TGTTCTTATCGAATCCATTAGACGAACGCGCACGAATTCCAAATTTGAATCGATTGTTCATCAAATTGGTTTTTTTACGCTTTTGCTTCTTATTGTTTTGGTCACCGTTCAGGATCTTCAGCATTATGGTGGAGCGATCTGGCTTGGCATCAAAGGTATTATTGGATTATAAACTCATCTTATGGATCTCGAACCAACACTGCGTGCGATTGGCAATCAAGCACGAGAGGCAATTGCGTCGGCAAAAACTTTGGAGCAACTTCAAGAAATTGAGGTGCGTTTCCTTGGACGCAAAGGCGAGCTTGCTGGGCTCATGAAAGAGATGGCGAGTGTCTCCGCAGAGGATCGACCAAAGATGGGCGCGCTTGCAAATGAAGTGAAAGTGGCAATCGAGCAACTGATGAGCACAGCAAAGACGTCATTAGCTGGTGCAGCAATTCATGAACGGCTCTCTCAGGAGCAGGAGGATGTTACGGAACCAGGGATATTGCTACCTGAGGGTCATTTGCATTTGATGACGCAGGCCATTCGTGAGTTTTCTGAAATTTTTGAACGCGCAGGATTTCAAACAGTACGTCCTCCAGAAGTTGATTGGGATTGGTTCGCGTTTGAATCATTGAACATGCCAAAAGAACATCCTGCTCGCGATGATTGGGAGACGTTTTTTATGAAAGCGGCTTCAAGCAGCAAAGAACATGAAGGGCGCATGTTGCTCACGCCACATACAACCAATGGTACGGCGCATCTTTTGAAGGAGCAGGAACCGCCTATTCGTGCGTTCAGCATCGGGAAATGTTATCGCAGACAGATCGACCTCACGCATGTCCCGATGTTCCACCAGTTTGATGGCCTTTATATCGACAAGGGTGTGAATTTGACCCATCTTCTTGGTATTCTTGAATATTTCGTCAAATCGTTTTTTGGTCCGGAGCGCAAGGTTCGATTGCGCCCACATCATTTCCGATTTACTGAGCCATCATTTGAAGTTGATATTTCTACGGACTCGCGTATGGCAAAAGATGGCTGGCTTGAACTCGGTGGAGCGGGGATGCTGCATCCAAATGTGATCAAAGCCGCTGGGCTTGATCCGGAAGTCTATTCCGGTTTAGCGTTTGGATGGGGAGTTGAGCGTACATTTATGATGAAGGAAGGTTTGAAGCTCGATGATCTGCGTACGCTTTACAAGAACGATTTGCGATTTTTGCAACAGTTCTAATCTAGGTAATGTAAATTCATATGGATCTTCTTGAAAAAACCGTGTCAGAAACAAAGACAACGAATGTTCCTGTGCAGGCAATGAAAAATGAAACAGCCGCTTTAGAGCATGAAGTTATCTTGCTTAAGCAACGCTTTAAGTGGATGGCGATCCTTTGGTGGATCATGTTTATCTTGCTTGTTGTTGGCGCTTTGGCGCTTGTTTCCATGAACATGTGGGATACATCGAAATTGCGTGAGGAATCGTTCAACTATGGAGCACGTGTAGAGAAACGTATCGATGAAACAGCCGTGAACTCGCAGAGAAATTTGCAGGATCGCTCGCTGACCGTGGAACAACGTCTTGATAATCTCATGCGAGACTTTTCCGATTTGAAAGCCAGCATGACGGCACTTGAAATCAACTTTGAACGCGCCGAGCAGATTTGTACGCAGGCGTGTAATGCGGTTCAAAAATAAAAAATCAATAGCCGTTACTTTATGAATATCCTCGCTAGCGCCTTCGAATTGATGATCGTGCACCCATTTATTTTTACGTGCCTTGTCATTTATGTCGTTTTGGAGATTGCGACGTCGACTTTATTGTCTTTACGAAGAATGAAGTACTCGAATGCTGCTGCGAGGGCGGTAGGCCGTGCACGCGCCGAAGGAAGAGCTCCTCCTAGTTCTCAAGAGTTACAAGAAGCGATTAATACGGAAATTGAGTCTGAGCGCAACAATCCTACCTCTCATCTCTGGAACCAGCTATATTCACGAAGCAGCTTTCCTCTAGCATTCTTTGGACTAGGCGCATTGTATGCATTTTGGCTGTTTCTTTTGTCGTCGTTTTCCCCTGTTTTAGAAATATCTTATACAAAACAATTTGTAGAAGCCTTCTTGTTTGGTGCCGCAGCAATACTACTTTTTCGTGGCTTTGCCGCTTTAATTAATCCGTTGACGAACCCCGTCTGGATTGAATATGCGGATCGTTCGTCAACGGAGTATAAGTTAAGATTACGCATGTTGATGGCTACGATTGGTATTTTCTTAACCATTTTCATCATCACGTTCATTACGCAAATCACACTCACTAACGTATGAATATCCTCGCATCCTACGACTGGCTCAAAGAATATGTCGACTTAAAAGATATTGATCCGCAAGCGTTTGCGAGTCGTATTTCGCTTTCTGGACCTGGTATTGAGCGACTGTATCCGCAAGGCAAGGATCTTGACGGTATTGTTGTCGGACAGATCCTTGAGGTGAAGCCGCATCCAAATGCGGATAAACTGCGTATCGTTACCGTGGACATCGGCGTAAAACATGCGACGATTGTTTGTGGCGGATCAAATCTAGAAGAGAAGCAATGGGTTGCGGTTGCGGTAATTGGATCAAAGGTACGCTGGCATGGGGAAGGGGAATTGATTGAACTTAAACCGATAGAAATTCGTGGAGAAAAAAGCGAAGGAATGATTTGTGCGGCAAATGAGATTGGTTTGTTTGATGCATTTCCGCATTCGGAAAAAGAAATTTTGAATTTGGGAACTGCGCTTGTTGGGGCAATTCATGAATTGCCCCTACGAGGGGGTATGCCTTTAGCTGTCCTTCTTGGTATTTCTGGCGATACCGTCCTTGATATTGAAATTACGACGAATCGTCCGGATGCATTGGGTATGGTGGGTTTGGCGAGAGAAGCGGCGACCATCTTAAAACAACCATTTCTTTGGAAGGCTTCAAAACTTCCATCGGTTAAGGCGCTTGCAGCGGTGAGCGTTAATGAAAGCGCGTTCTGCTCACGCTATATCGGTACGCGCATCGATGGGGTGAAGATTGGACACTCTCCATGGTGGTTAAAGCGACGTTTGCTTTCTGCTGGACTCCGCCCGATTAACACGGTTGTTGATATCACAAATTACATCATGCTTGAGCTCGGACATCCGATGCATGCGTTTGATACGGAGAAGCTTTCGCAAAATCTCTTGGTTGTACGTTCTGCAAAGCAAGGTGAGACTATGGAGGCTCTTGATGGAAAAACCTATGAATTAGAGGATGGGATGCTTGTTATCGCTGATGCAGATCGTCCTCAGGCAGTGGCAGGTATCATGGGCTCGGAAACGTCCGCGGTTACTACAGGAACAACCTCCATCTTTCTTGAAGCGGCAACATTTGATCCTGTGTCTGTACGACACACGGCACGCAAATTAAATCTTTATTCTGACGCGCAATTGCGTTTTGAAAAAGGTCTATCCGTTGTTGCACCGACCGATGCGATGGCACGTGCGATCGAGCTAGTCTGTGAGCTTTGCGGAGGAACGGTTTTTGGATTGAGCGATTTTCAAGTAAAACCTTATGAGGCGCCAACATTCTCGATTGCGCTCGCAAAGATCAGTGAACTTATTGGTGTTCCAATGGAAAAGAAAGAATGCGTTGATACGTTGAAGCGACTTGGATTTACGGTGAAGGCTGATGCAAGAATGCTCATCGCAACAGCTCCGTGGTGGCGCGATCATGATATTGAAAGCGGTCGAGATCTTGTCGAGGAAATTGCACGTGTGTATGGCTATGCAAATCTTCCTGCGGTCTTTCCTCCAAGCCTTATGCCAAAGGAACCGGTTTTGTTATTGCGACAAGAAGATCGTGTTACGGATCTTGCAAAACAAGCTGGATGTACCGAGACCTACTCTTACTCGTTTACTTCTCGCGAAACTCAGGAGATGGCGGGCTTTGATCCAACTAGCATGCTCGCGGTCGCAAACCCACTTTCAGGTGATTTTGAGTTTATGCGTACGTCCCTTTTGCCATCGCTTTTGCAAGTTGCTATGCAAAATCAGGAACGATTTAGAACGCAGAACTTGTTTGAATTAAAAAACGTTTATTTCCCACGAGAGGGACAATTACCAGAGGAACAGCCTCAATTTGGTGCGCTTATTCTTGGAAACGATGTTGCTTGGAAGCAGGCAAAAGGATTAGCAGAGCATATTTTGAAAGGGCTTGGTATTTCTCAGGTCACGTGGAAAAAGCTTTCTGATGACTCGTTTTGGCATCCGGGAAGATCTGCACAAGCGATGGTTGGTGATCATCTTGTTGCAACGATTGGAGAATTACATCCAACGATCGCCGAACGCTATCAATTTGAGGGAAACGTTGCTTTAGTGGATATGTCGTTGCCTCAAGTTTTTGCGCTTGCATCGGACGTGAAGCGCTATCATCCTATTCCTGTTTATCCATCATCAAATCGCGATTTAGCTCTCCTTGTTGATATCGGAATATCAGCACAGGATATTATTGCAAAACTTCGTGAGGCAAATGTTCTTATTCAATCCGTTGCTTGGTTTGATACGTATAAAGGAAAAGGTGTTCCGGAAGGAAGGAAGTCGATTGCGTTTCACTTTGAGATCGGCGCGAGTGATCGCACGCTTGAAACAGCGGATGTCGATACAGTAATGGAGCAGGTCATCCAAGAAGCGAAGAACCGTTTCCAGGCTGAAGTGCGCGTTTAGGAAAAGAAACATATGCTATACTATTGACATATGTTTCTTTCAACATCTTCTGACTTGATCTTATTTGTAGGATCGATTTGTTTGCTTGTTACCACTGGCTTTGTTTCTTGGTTTTTTTATGAAGCTGCTCGATTATTGCGCCAGGCAAATACGATGGTAGAAGACGCTCGTGAAAAGATGACGGCACTGGAGATGCTCGTAAAATCCGTCAGTGAAAAGGTAGGGCACTTGGCGCAATATGCAGGATTTCTTGCCGAAGGTAGCCAAAAAGTTATGTCTTACTTGGAACACAAGCAAACAAAAGTGGCAAAGCCAGTACGTAAAAGCAGGGGAGCGGAGCCGAGCTTGGACGAGATCGAGGAAGAGGAATAAAAAGGATTGACAACAAAAGCCCACTCAGTAATATGAGTGGGCTTTTGTTTCGTTCAGCAATCTTCCGTGTTCCACACTAATTTATTGCAGACTTCCGAGCCCCGTTGCGTTGAGCCTTTTGGCCACGTGACGGGGCTGTTTCATTGACAGTCTATTAATTTCGTGTAGTTTTGGTTATAGCTGTATACAACCGTAGGGTTCAGTTTTGTTGCGTGCCGTCTACTTCACCGCCTTGTACTCCCGAGCTTTCCGACTAACCATCGGAGGGCTTTTCTATTGACAAAACACTTAATTTGCCATATGTATTGCATGGTTCTCGTTGCGTATAGCGGCGTCCCGTCTAGCGCTCCTGCGCGTTCTTTTCCGTCGTGATTCGCCCTGCCCTAATGAGCCCCGCCGATTCGAAAGAATTGGCGGGGCTGTTCTATTGAGTTTGACCTGAGGCTACCGGCAAGCTATTTTTGTTGCATTCATGATCGTGTTCAGGCCTTGTGCCGACAGTCACGATTTATCCTATGTCTGACCAAGAACAACCAAAGCCGAAGTCACCGTTTGTACACTTGCATGTACATTCGATGTATTCGTTGTACGACGCGATTGGAAGTCCGGACGATATTATCGCTAAGGCAAAAGAGCTCGGATATGATGCGATCGCTTTGACGGATCATGCGGCTTTGTACGGCATTATCGAATTCTATGAAGCTGCACAGAAGGCGGGGATTAAGCCGATTCTGGGAGTCGATGCGTATCTTGCGACAAATCTTCACACGGATAAACGTGCTGGTATTGATAATAGAACTTCGCGCATCGTTTTACTTGTTGAAAACAATGAGGGTTATCAAAACTTGCTCAAACTTGTTTCTACATCGTTCTTGGAGGGGTTTTATTATAAGCCTCGCATGGACAAGGAGCTCCTGCGAAAACACCATGCGGGATTAATTGCGCTTTCCGGTGGTCTGAAAGGCGATATTCCCCAAGCATTGCATGCGCATGACATGGAGCGAGCAGAAAAGCTTGTTGCGGAATATAAGGAAATTTTTGGACCGGATCATTTCTTTTTGGAAGCTGTCTGGCATCCAGAATCGCCCACGCAGAATGATGTGAATGAGCTAATGTTTGAATTGGCGGCAAAGACAAATACAAAAGTTGTGGCTGCAAAAAACGTCCACTATTTACACGAGGAAGATCGTGAAGCGCAGGATGTTCTTGTTTGTATTCATGATGGAAAAACGGTTGATGATCAAAAGCGTACGTCTATGACGGGCATTGATCTTTCACTCACGCCGATCGATCCGATTGTTGAGGCGTTTAAGGATCATCCTGAGGCTATTGAGAACACGCGTATCATTGCCGACCGATGTGATGTGAAGTTTGAACTTGGAAAAAACCATCTTCCTCGTTTTGATCTGCCAGAAGGCGATACGGAGCCAGGTTATCTGCGCAAGCTTTGTGAGGTCGGAATCTTGGAGCGCTACTCTGGAGAAGAAAAACTTAAAGAAGCAAATGAGCGCTTAGAATTTGAGCTTGCCACCATTGAGCGCATGGGTTTTGCTGCCTACTTTTTGATTGTGTCTGATTATATTAATTGGGCAAAAGATCATGGCGTGATCGTAGGGCCTGGACGTGGGTCGGCAGCTGGTTCAATTGTGGCGTATGCGTTGCGCATCACCAATCTCGATCCTTTGCGATACGGTTTACTTTTTGAGCGTTTTCTCAATCCTGACCGTATTTCGATGCCTGATATCGATACGGATTTTGACGATGTTAAACGTAAAGATGTTATTCAGTATGTGATGGAAAAATACGGTCATAATCGCGTGGCCGGCATTATTACGTTTGGAACGATGGCGGCTCGTGCGGCCGTACGAGACGTGGGACGTGCGCTTGGCATGAGTTATGCGGACGTGGACCGTATTTCAAAAGTTATTCCGCCTCCGGTGCAGGGGAGACATATTCCGCTTGATAAGTCTAAGGATGAGGCACCCGAGCTACGCGCGATGTATTACGGCGATCCTCGCGTAAAGAGGTTGGTCGACTTGGCGGTTCGACTAGAAGGCACAACGCGTCATGCTTCACAACATGCTTGCGGTATTGTTATTTCACCAAGAGAGCTCGTTGAGTTAGCGCCATTGCAAAAAGCTCAAGGCGGAGACGTTGAGCAGGTCGTTCAGTATTCTTTGCATTCCGCAGAAGCGATGGGACTACTCAAGATGGATTTTTTAGGACTTTCTAACTTGTCGGTCATTCGCGACTGTCTGGAAATTGCCAAGGCTGTTTACGGGGCTGATATCGACATGGAAACGATACCGCTAGATGATCCAAAGACGTTTGAGTTGCTAGGAAAAGGTATTACAACCGGCGTGTTCCAGCTTGAATCTGATGGAATGAAGAAGTACATTAAAGAACTGAAACCAACGATGATTGAAGATATCATCGCCATGGTGGCATTGTATCGTCCGGGTCCGATGCAGTTTATTCAGTCGTTTATTGATCGCAAACATGGGCGCGAGAGGATTGTTTATATACACGAACTTACAAGGAACGCTCTTGCCTCAACGTATGGGCTTCCTATTTACCAGGAGCAGGTTATGCAAGTCGCAAAAGATATGGCGGGTTTTACTGGTGGACAAGCTGATACTTTGCGTAAAGCGATGGGAAAAAAGAATGCAAAGCTTATGGCTGAGATGCGCGTAAAGTTTATTGATGGCTCCGTATTTAAGGGTGTTCCTAAAGAAAGCGCTGAAGCTATTTTTACCCAATTTGAAGAATTTGCTGCTTACGGTTTTAACAAGTCACATGCGGCTTGTTATGCGCTGATCGCCTATCAGACAGCTTATTTAAAAGCGCTTTACCCTGATGCGTTTATGGCTGCGCTCATGAACTCAGATCTTTCCAACTTGGATCGTATTACGATTGAAGTTGAAGAGTGCCGTGATATCGGCTTAGAAGTATTGCCTCCGGATATCAATGAGTCATTTAGAGGCTTTTCCGTGGTAAAGGGAACGAACAAGATTCGTTTTGGTATGGTCGCCATTAAAGGTATCGGTGAGGATGTTGTTGAGACGATTTATCAGGAACGTAAAGCAAAAGGACCTTATAAGGATCTTGAAGATTTTGTGACGCGTGTGAATGGTAAACATATCAATCGTCGCTCACTTGAATCTCTTATTAAGTCTGGTGCGCTTGATCGTTTTGGTGATCGTAATCTTCTCTACTTTAATATTGAGGCTATTTTGGAGTATCAAAAGCGCATTACCCAGGAACTGAATTCTGGTCAGTTTAATTTGTTTGCGATGGCGCCGGAGGATCTTGCAGTGAAAGAATCGCCACTACGTATGAAGCCTGCTCCTCCAGCAGCTACGAGAGATATTCTTAGCTGGGAAAAAGAACTGCTCGGACTCTATATCTCGGCGCACCCATTTAAAGATTATGCTCTCCAGCTTGAGGGCATGGTTACGCTTATTAACGATCTTCCTAGTAAGACTAAAGAAAAAAGTGTCAGAACGGCAGGATTTATTACATTGGCGAAAAAGATTTTAACAAAAAATGGTGAGCCAATGGTGTTTGCGAAGCTGCAGGACATGGAGGGGGAAATTGAAGCCGTTATTTTTCCACGTGTTTACAATGAAAAGCCTGAGCTTTGGGAGTCTGATAAAGCCGTTGTTTTATCTGGGCGCGTACAACTAAAAGATGGTGATCCTAAATTTTTGGTAGAGACAGGATATGAGATCACCCCTGATAATATCGCCGTGGTAAGACAACAGTTCCTTGGCGTCTCTGGCGGTACACAGGCCCAGCTCTCGGGACAGCAAGCGGAAAGTGAAACGCAAAAACAAAATGACTTTGTTACGCTTCATCTACGCGCACATCTTCCTGAGACGATTCTCTACAAGCTACGGACAATTCTTGATAATCACCCTGGGAGATTCCGTGTGTACTTTTTCGTTGACAATGCCGGTGGCATGCAAAAGATCCTTTCTTCCTATCACATTACGTTTGATGAAATGATTGCAAAGGAGCTGGAGGCGATCTTGGGACCGGATAGCGTGAAGGTGAATGCATGATTGGTATGATATACTGTATCCATGGTCAAAAAGGTTAAAAATAAAAATGTTTCTTCCTCTGATAGATCCTGCCCTAATTTTTGGGCTTTTGTTACGATTTTTATTTTTCCGGTAGCGTTACTCGGTGCTTTAGCGTTTCATTTTTCTTCTACAGCGGCATTCTTGCTGGGGATCTATGCTTCGCTCGCTGCGCTTGTTGCAAATGTTATCGTAGAAAAACATCTGTGGATGTTTGACGATGCTTGGAGAGATCGTCTTGAAGCGCCTGAGTTTTCTTTTCGACTTGCGATTGTGACCGGCGCTATTCTTTTGATCGTACAGTCGACGCTGCTAGTATTTGTCTTTACAGAACCATCATTTGATCGATCGATGATTCGTCTTGTCTTTCAACGACAATGCTCGCATGCGCGATATGGCTTTGGGGAGTTTTGTACCGGACTGGAAAGAGCTTTAACTCACGCGCCGTAAGGCGCGTTTTGGTGTATAATAGTTGTATTATGCGTATAAGTTTTCTTGGTGCGATCCGTGAAGTTACTGGTTCGCTTTATCTTCTTGAAACAAAAACGACGCGCGTTCTTGTTGACTGTGGCATGCATCAAGGGTGTAGCACCTGTGGAGTACAAAACCATATTGATTTTCCTTTTGATCCAAAAACGATTCACGCCGTTCTTTTAACACACGCGCATCTTGATCACTGCGGACGACTACCAAAACTGATTAAGGGCGGTTTTAAAGGAAAGATTTACTCGACGCTTCCGACGATTAAACTTGCAACGCTAGTCATTGAAGACGCTCTCCATATTATGGAGGATGAGTACCGTCGAGAAGGGACGCCGGTCTTGTATTCTAAAGAAGATGTTGAAGCGACGCTTGATCAATTTGAGGCTGTCGATTATAGCCGTGATGTCACTATCGGTGATCTTACGTGTCGACCTCGAGATGCAGGACATATTTTTGGCTCGGCTTTTTGGGAGGTTTATCAAAAAAATGGTCCAAGCGTTGCTTTTTCTGGAGATCTTGGAAATCGCGGTTCTCGCATTTTGCGTACCACGGCCCAGCTCTCTGCTGTTGATGCGCTCATTATCGAATCGACGTATGGAAATCGTATCCACGAAGATGAAAGCACGCGAGAGCTTAAGTTGCGCGAGGTATTAGAGAATACAGTTAAACATAAAGGTGTTCTTGTCATTCCTGCTTTTGCGATAGATAGAACACAACAAATTTTATTTGAGATGAATGATCTTTTTGAGAAAAAGCTTATTCCGCCTATTGACGTGTACCTTGATAGCCCGATGGCAATCAAAGCGACGGATGTCATGAAGGAGTTTCCACAGTATTATAATAATGAAGCACGTGCTCTTGCAGCTTCTGGTGATGATTTGTTCGATTTCCCTGGACTTACGCTCACCATGTCCCGCGATGAGTCAAAAACGATTAATGAGGCTCCTCGGCCAAAGGTTATTATCGCTGGATCAGGCATGATGAATGGAGGAAGAATCCAGCATCACCTTGTGCGGTATTTATCCGATCCTCATGCAACCGTGCTTATTGTTGGCTATCAATCTGAAGGCACGCTTGGGAGAGAGCTTCATGATGGGAAAAAGCATGTGAAGGTTCTTCAAGAATCAGTAAACGTTAACGCAGCCATTCTTAGTATTGGCGCCTACAGTGCGCATGCTGACCAAGCGAAGCTTGTGCAATGGGTAGAGGAGGCCGCTGCTTTGCCAAAACATATTTATTGCACACACGGCGAAGAGGGCGCAGCGGTAGCTCTTGCAACACGTTTTGTTCAACATCTTAAGGTTGATGCCACGGCACCACATCCAGGCGACACGATTGAGCTATGAGCTTTTGGTTGCCGATCGCCATTGTCGGACATTTGTTTAATGCCGGAGCCTTTCTTGTAGATAAGGTCCTCTTATCCTCTGCGTTTAAACGAAGCGGAACCTATGCAGCGCTGATGGGAGGCTTGTCCTGCTTTGTGTTTATCGCTGCTCCTTTTACGCATCTTCCTTCATTGGAAGCGTGGCCGTCTATTCTCGCCTTTGGCGCTCTCTTTGTTCTAGCGATTTGGATGTTTTTTGAATCATTGCGACGTGCTGAGGCCACACGCGTAGTTCCAATTATTGGATCACTTATTCCGGTATTTACTTTAATTGATACCAGTATTTTTCTTGGGGAGCGTCTTTCTGACTATGGGTATCTTGGCTTTGGTTTTCTGGTTTTGGCCACAGGAATGCTTGCAGGCGGACGAGGGAAAAATCGTATAGCTCTTTCAACCATCGGGATTTGTGTTCTTTCTGCGATTCTTTTTGCTGCCTCGAGCACGTTTGGGAAAAATGCTTTTCACATGAGTCCTTTTCTCGATGTTTTTGTTTGGTCGCGCCTTTCAGCGATTTTATTTTCTCTGTGTATTCTTTTGTTTGCTCCGGGAGTAAAGAAAGAATTTGCGATGCTTTTTTCCGGAAAGAAGGCGCAGAAGAAAGACGTGCCCTCGCATTTTGTCCTCATGTTTTTTGGACAAGCGTGTGGAGCTATTGGGTTTTTGTTTGTGCAATACGCGATCTCGCAGGGGAGTGCGGCTCTTGTAAATGCGCTGCAAGCCGTACAATATGCTGCTCTTGTTCTTGTTGCTTGGCTTGGAGGAACGAGGCTTGCCCATCTCCTTCAAGAACGACGTGATGCTTCTGATCTTATTCAAAAGGGATTTGCGGTTATGCTCGTAGCGATTGGGCTTTTTCTTGTGACATATGGCGCTTAAATTTCCACGCTGGATCATCATTATTCTTGCGATTCTTGCTCTTATTTCTGCTTACTTTTTTTTGGGTTGGCCTCATGAGTATCCAAAATCTTACGGTGTAACCTGGAGCTCTCCTTATGCGTATCGTCTTGGATTGAATCCGAATGATGGGCTCAGACAAGTATTGGATGATTTGCATGTAAGGCGTTTTCGTATTCCTGCATATTGGACCGATATTGAGCGCACGCAAGGGAAGTATGATTATACTATTTTGAACGAGCAGCTTGATGCGATCGCTCAACGAAATGGAAGTGTGACGCTTGCGATGGGTGCTCGATTGCCACGCTGGCCAGAGTGTTGGGTTCCAGAATGGGCTACGCAAGCAGATCAGGTTACTCGAGACAAAGTTCAGCTTGCTTATCTCAAG
>CAIXDN010000044.1 GCA_903918235.1 Candidatus Uhrbacteria bacterium | reverse complement strand
ATCAGACAAGTTCTTACTTTTTTTAAAAAAGACCTTCCATTTCTCCCTCAATCTGAGTATCCGTATGAGTGCGCTGCAGTCGGATGCCTGGATACGATGGTTTGTATGACCATGCTAGTTCAGATGATGATACCAATAATTATATTGGCTGCGATTATCGCTGCCGTCTACGGAGCAACTCACGGCCTATCTGGCATGTTCAGCGACGAGACTGTCATCATGAACACTCTTAACATGATACACTAAAGCATATGATGAATGATCGTTTAAAACGTACGTTACTGATTATCGGTTTTTTTCTTGTTGTCGCAGGATTAGCCTTTGGTCTTTATTGGGTGTTCTTTCGAACACCTATAGTACCAGTCGCTACCAAGCCAGGCGTTGTCACGCCCGGAGGGACATTGCCAGTTGCGGGCACAGGTGGACCACAAGGCACCGCATCCCAAACCGGACCGGGTGGATTACCCATTGAGCAAGGCCAGCCATTTCAACCAACTATTCCAACAGGGATTCCTCTTACGCCACGTACGCGCGTATTGACCGCAAATTCTGTACGCTCCTTGTCAATGTCTCAAAATGGCCAAATCAGGGGCTATAATCCTGAAGATGGTCGGTTCTATAAAATATCTACATCCGGTGATTCGGTTCCAATGTCTAACCAGGCTTTTTTTAATGTTGACAGTGTCGCCTGGGGGAATTCTACGGATAAGGCCGTCATAAATTACCCTGACGGTTCAAATATTTTGTACGATTTTACAACGGATAAACAAGTCACGCTACCCAAGCATTGGGAAGATTTTAACTTCTCGCCCGCTGATGACAAAATTATCGCAAAAAGCGTAGGAAACAATGAAGATAATCGCTTTCTTGTTGTCGCAAATCCAGATGGAACAAATGCAAAAGCTATTGAAACACTTGGCAATAACCAAGACAAAGTTCATGTGAGCTGGTCACCTAATAACCAAGTGGTCGCCTACTCATTTACCGGCGAACCGCTCGGCGCTGATCGTCAACAGATTATTTTGCTTGGACAAAATCAAGAAAATTTCAAAGGACTTGTTGTCGAGGGGCGTGGCTTTGTACCAAAGTGGGATCCCGCAGGAAAAAACTTGCTTTACTCCGTCTATACAAGTGGCAATAATTACCTTCCAACGCTCTGGGTAAGCGGCGCTTCTGGCGATACCGTAAATGCGGATCGCGTAAATCTCCAAATCAACACCTGGGCAGATAAATGCACCTGGCAAGGAGAGCAGTCACTGATCTGCGGTGTTCCGACAAACCTTGATCGTGGTGCCGGTCTACAACGAGATCAATTTAAATATACGCCTGATGAAATCTGGAAAATCAACCTACAAACTGGAGAAAAAATCAATCTAGGTCAACCTCAAGGAGGAGCAGCTGTAAAAGATATCACCGTAACACAAGATGGACGCTCCGCTATATTTACTGATGAAATTACCGGTCGCCTAATACGTTTTGACTTGTAATCTATGGACGACCATAAACGCTACCTTTGGCTATTCCTTGGCGGTTTTTCAATTGTAAGCCTTTTACTGGTTTGGAGCGTCATCTTTCGAACAGTCACGACTTTTGAAGCAGGTACTCGGCCAGCAGAAGTGACGCAGGTACAAGCGAAAACACCCAAGCTCCCCCCACTACGACAAACAGATTCCGCACGTGGTACATCCTCAACAAAAGCGATTGTCATCGTAGAATATTCAGATTATACCTGCTCATACTGTCGCACATCAGAATTGGAATTAAATAGTGTACTCGCTTCTTATCCTAATGAAATCCGCCACATCTATCGCGATCTACCAATTGTAAGCGACAGACCTGATGCAATCTTAGCCTCATCAGCAAGTCGATGCGCAAAGGAGCAGGGCAAATTTTGGCCAATGCATGACGCGCTCCTTAAGATGACAACTATTGATACAACGAGCTTACAAGATACGGCCACAATACTAAAAATGAACGTTCAGACTTTTAATGCTTGCGTACAATCTGGGAAATATATTGTTGAAATCCAAAACGACATTCAAACCGCAAAAGACCAAGGAATCACAGAATCCCCTACGTACTTTATCGGTAATGCCGTATTAACCGGTTACGTAAAAGCAAGCGATTTTCAATGGGCTATCTTAAAGGAGCGCGTTTTTTAATTATTGTATGAAAAACTTTTTAGCAAGCTTTGCATTATTCATTTCAATAATACTCTTACCACTGTCTGCCACTGCTCAAATTGGACCCGTTGATAGCACAAATTCATGTACGCATACTGGCGGTATTCCTGGCGGTCCAGCTGGTGCAAAGCAATGCTATAAAAACTGCGATGTAATACCGTGCACTGCATCGGAAACATGTACGTCTGCTATTGAAGGCATAGAACACTGGGCTCATAAAGTATGTGTAAAAAACGCAACGACCGATGAACAAGTATTCGTGCCAAGAATAACGGGACCGTGTACAGGTACAGACGCTGCACCAACATGCCCTGATGCATTTCATAACAAATGCATCGGTCTGCCCGGATCTAGAAATTGTTACAATTATCGTTGCTTAAGAGACGGAAGCGGATGTCAGGTAGGAGAAAAATGTGCAACACCCACAGGATTTTCCGATCTTGTTTGCGGCTCATTTCCTGGAGCTTCTGTGACAGAAGCCGCACCAGCAGCCCCCGAATCAATTCCCTTCACGCCCATCACCCCAAACTTAGGAGTCCAAATCCCCGGCACAACCCTTTCAGCTCCTACAAACGACAACGGCGTCGTGCGAGTCTCATTCCTCGCACAATACATCAACGGCGCCTACAAATATCTCTCCGCTGTTGTTCTCGTTGTCGCGATTGTAATGTGCGTCTATGGTGGGTTTATTTATCTCGTCGGTTCTGCAGGCATTAGTGATATCAAGCGTGGCAAAAAAATCATCCTCGATTCCATCATGGGCATGATCATCATCCTCTCAGCATACGCCATCTTGAATACAGTAAATCCAAACACAACGAATTTAAAATTTTTGGAGATGGGATTTGTAACAACAGATGCTTTTGACATGGCTCTTCTCACTACAACGGCTGACACAATGTCGCCAGAAGGAGTCGGCGATGCTCGTCCTATTACTACATCTGTCACAACTCGTTGTCCGGCCCCTAGCCGTGCCCCACTGGCCACTGTTATTTCTACCGCTGCTACATTGCCAATATCATACCCAGGCTGTCCAGTCACGATGACAACACAAGCAACATTAACCGGACAACCGCCAGAGGCGCGTACAGTAGAATTTTTTAGACTAATAAATCAAAGCATGCCATCTGAATTAACGCCTGTGCAACGCGTACAAAAAATAGGTGAAGCAGCAGTAAAATGCGGTATACATATGGGTTCCTGCGGAAAAACAGCGCAACTAATTAATGCAGCGGCCGGACTTTCGGCGGTAGGCAATGTAAAACATCATGAAGATGAAAGCCATATTGGAAGCCAGCTAAGAACAGAGATGCAGACACATAAAGGAGGAGGACAAACTGCTAAAGACTATATCTACGGAAGAATGGCTGCCACAATTCCAGGCTGGCCTGACTCATGGGCAAATGAACTACAGCCAGGAGATAAGCTTACTGTATATAACGGGAATAGCGATGGACTCGGCTTTCATAGTGTATTATTTAATGGGTGGGGTTCCGATGGAAAAGCGAATATCATACAAGGCCAGTGGACTTGCCTTGTAAACAGCTCTACGCTTTGCTTAAAATCATCCTGTGGAAAACATGACGTGCTTGTGAGAGTATTCAAACCATGAAATCCCCCACCACCCTCTTTACCTGCACCCATTGCGGCGCTCAGTTCCAGAAATGGGCTGGGCGCTGTTCTGAATGCGGAAAATGGGGAACGGTGACGGAAGAGACTGCTACAGCTTCACCGCAGGCGAGAGCTACATCAAAACCAGGAAAAACGAACTCATTTGCTGAACTTGCGGCTGCCGGAGAAATTCCTCGTAGCAAATCAGGACTCCCTGTATGGGACGACATCCTGTCTGGAGGAATGGTCGCAGGATCGGTCACGCTTCTTGGCGGTGAACCAGGTATCGGAAAATCAACATTGCTTGCTCAATTAGCATTAGCCGTTGCCTCACAAGGCAAAACCGTACTCTATGTAACTGGCGAGGAATCCCCTTCGCAAGTTTCTTTACGGCTAAAACGACTTTCAAAATCGTTACCTACAACACTTCTCTTTTTAGATGAAACTTCTGCAGATATTGTTGCCGCCACAATCGCAGAAACAAAACCCGGTCTCACGATTGTGGATTCGATTCAATCAATGCGTGCGCCAGAAGTACCTGGTGAACCCGGAAATCCATCGCAAGTTCGTGCGAGTGCGGGATGGATCGCGGAAACGGCAAAAAAATCCGGTGTTCCCGTTATTCTTGTCGGACAAGTAAATAAAGAAGGCGATCTCGCCGGTCCCCGCTTGCTCGAGCACATGGTCGACACTGTAATTATGATGGAGGGCGATCGTAGTCACGCTTTTCGTCTAATGCGTGTCACGAAACATCGCTTTGGTACAACGGACTCATCGGCGCTTTTACAGATGCATGAATCCGGTCTCACGGTAGTAGAAGACCCAAGCGCCGCCCTACTCGCCGATAGACCAAAGCAGGCCCCTGGAACCGTTGTAACATGTCTTCTTGAGGGCCAGAGACCGATTCTCGTTGAGTTGCAGGCACTCGTGACTCCCGCAGGATATGGGACGCCACTTCGTCGCGCATCCGGGATCGATTTGAATCGTTTAAGTTTGCTTTTAGCCGTTATGGGTCGTCGTGCAAGCCTAGGTTTTGGCGATCAAGATGTTTTTGCAAATGCCGTTGGTGGCATTGAGGCAAAAGAAACATCCGTCGACCTCGCCATTTGTCTCGCCGCCGCATCCGCCAAACTCGATAAGCCCCTACCGGATGACCTCGCTGTTTGGGGTGAGGTTGGTTTAACAGGAGAAATTCGACCAGTATCACGCATGGATATGCGTTTCAAAGAGGCAAAACGTCTTGGATTTACTCGATTCATCACTCCCGCCGAGTGTAAGCATCTAAAAGACGCAATCGCACTCATGTCTAAGTAGCTTGTCCCCCTGCCAAGGGGGACAGACCACGCGACGCGTGGTCAGGGGGTCCGACGGCGCACCGCCACGCGGGCTCGGACCCCTCTGCCAGCCTCCGGCTGTCTTCTCCCCTTGTCAGGGGAGAACGTGCTAAGCGCGGATCATTCCAAGTGAGCACTGTCCCTCATCCCCTCCACCGCCCGCTTCCAAAGCGGATGATTTGATAAATTCGGATCTGTATCAAGGATACGTCTCGCTTCATCTCTCGCTTGAGAAATAATATCCCCATCCGTAATTCTTGCGATCGTGAGTGCTTCATGTCCGCTCT
>CAIXDN010000043.1 GCA_903918235.1 Candidatus Uhrbacteria bacterium | reverse complement strand
GGTCCAAGCAATCCATGAATCGATCCAGAAGCGATCTCGAGATTCACGTCTTTCAAAGCTTCAAGCGCTTCGGCATTTTGTCGCTGAAACGTCTTCCCTACATGTTTAACAGATAATGCCGGAATCATAGTTCCAAGAGCCTACATCTTCTGTATACTTGGAGCAATCTCATGGAACACAAAACAACGTCCGTCCCCTCTGTCCTCCTTGTCGGAATCACGTTTATTATTCTCACGTTTGTCATCATCTCCGTCTGGCTCAACACGCTCCATCGCCCCGATATCCAAGGAACCTGGAAAAGCATGATCTGTGAAGACGGAATCAAGCGCGAGCTGACACTAACACCTGGAACCTGGAAACTGACAACTCATGTCTTCGATACAAAATCCTGTAACGCAGAAATTCGAACGGAACAAACCCAAGGCACCTACGAACTCGGCGACAAATCCAAGGAAGTCCCCGGCGCCACCCACGCAGAATTCAAAATCAAACCACCGCAGAACGGATGTTCCGCCAACTTTGATCTTGTAAAAAGAGAAGACAATCTCCTCTATCTCGGCGACCAATCTGAGTCGCACTGCACACGAGGCGAGTGGCCAAAGAAGCTAAACCCGTTTGCTTTGCAAAAGCAAAACTAACTCGGCTCTGCCACGTGAAGCTCACGCAAAAGCTCCGCTTTTGACGGAGCTTTTTACGTGGCTCGGCATCGTAGAGAACACTCGAACTGCTATAGAAATATATGACAGCTACATTTCAATTCCTAGTACAGTGACAGGAATGCGTATATGTATTCAATCTCACTCAACTCTTTCCAACCCAGTAAATTTTTTTCGGCTTATCCTTCGGCCAATCCCTATTGATCCTCGGTGAAAATGATTGGAACTCCCACAAACCCACCTGGTTAATCGCTTCCGCCTCTTTTTGGCTTTCGACGGGAATGTAGGTCACATATTGAGGGTCTTCACCGTCAACCCAATCAGTTTCCTCGTAGAACTCCTTGAGATAGAGCTGGCCGCATTGCTTACATTTAATAAGCCTACGGCTGAAGCTTGAATCCTCTGTAAACGTCTCAAGAACATCAAATACGTTATCGAGATCACCATCAATTAGCAGTTCATTTTTCCAAAGATGGCACTGAGTTGGTTTCTTACGATCCCTTTTCAGATTAATGAGCGCTTCTTGATTATTTTGCTGCTTCAATGATTTCTCAAAAAAGCGACGTATCTCCCAACCGCACTCCCGATTAAATAGCCGCTCATCCACAACCGAATCATAGGGCACTTCAATCACTTCGATGTACATGTAGAGCGAATCGTACCCCGTTTTATCATGTCTTGATATCGCCTTTGAAAACACGACTTTGTTGAACTTGTTTGGATCTTGGATTGACAACTTCACTTGGCTATCTCTTTCGATCGGGTGCCAATCAATTTTAGTTTCAAAAACTTCTCTAATGCGGGTTTCCATTTCGGTTACTGCACAAACTGATGCGCTGCAACGATCCTCGAAGTTTCCAAGCACCGCAAAATCATTCGATAGTCCATCAATATCAAATTCCTTTGTCCATTGAGTGACGACATATCGCCATTGCTTTTCCAGCTCAGATTTCTGTCTCTCCATCTCGTCTTTTAGCTTACCGTAAGTCGAGTGTGCAACGCGACCAAGCCGCAGCAGTAATGGTGCTTTCACTTCAACCATGAACCGCCGATTTTCCAATGATAACCCTTTTGATTGCGTAAGGTTATCTGTGAGATCAGCGAGCTTGATGCGCCACGCATCATCATCGTTCGCTTCAATAAGTTGAGCGATCATCCTTACCCATCGTCCCGTTGTATTTTCGACATCCAATGAATGCGTACAGAGACGAACAAGCTTGATGGTACGATCTGAAAACCCCATCTTATTGAGCTCCTCAAATGACACGCCACCATCCTCAACGACGTCGTGGAGAAGTGCGGCAATAAATAGGTCATAGTCGCCATCATCCCAGTGATGACAAGAGCTAACCATGTCTCGTACACGGAATGAGTGAAGATAGTTCAGTTCTTCGGGGAGACCCTTGCGAGTTCCTTTGATACGTTCCCTTACCAAGGCTTCCGCCTTCTTTGTGAGCTCCTCATACTTTTTCTTGTCAGCCATCCATAAAGGCTCTTGATTTGAACTGATTTGGTTGTTTTTCATATAGTTTTACATGAACGAATAAGGTACCGATATTGCTTGTCTCGCTATGCGTTCGACCTTTGAAAAACAAAAAGCGGCTAAGAGATTTTATCCAGCATAAAACTGAATGAAATCTCCCAACCGCTTTACGATTAGTCGGCGTGTATCATGTGGCTTCTAGCAGATTTCCCTAGATGCCTATTCCGTTGTCGGAAAGATACGCGCGGCTCATTGGACTGCGAGCTACAGCGTGATTTGGAAGGTGCTTACATGTATAAAATACCCTATTTTTACATTATCGTCAACTCTCCCCGCCCTATCCCAAGCTCTCAATAGCGAAAATTATTTGTTGCTCCGGTCAACAACCTTTCCAATTTATCAATCAAAACGACCGAAAGACTTAGTAATGTCGAAATAATAATTATGGTAATTCTCGGGATCGTCCACTAATACAATGGATATCTTGTCAATCCGACAATCTTCTTTGGAAATCAACTCTTGCTTTTCTATCTTCCATGTTTTTCCTCCAAGTTGTTGGATGAATCCGATTATCTGGTTTTCAAGAGCGACACAATCCTTCTCAGCCTCTATAACAATCGGGTCATCAATGCTTTGTCCGTTTCCACCAGAAATCGGCAGATCAACATGAAAAACCTTTTGAAAAACTTCTTTTAAACTTGAGGAAAACATATTTTGAGGTGGCTAATTACTAATCAATATATACCATACCAACCAGGCCCTGCCACGCGAAGCCTCGCAAAAAGCCCCGCTTTTCGCGAGGCTTTTTACGTGGCTCGGGGACTTGGGATCGAACCAAGATTCACAGCTTCAAAGGCTGCTGTCCTACCATTAGACGATCCCCGAATACGGCCGAAGATTAATTGAAAACAAACAAATAGTCAACCTAGCAAAAAGACTAACCTCGAGGCGCATTTTCTGCATCCAAAGCATCCATCACAAGATACGTGACACGTTGCACAATCTTATCTGGTAAACCCCGGACACCTTCAATAATTTCAAACCGTTTTTTTGCAAACTCCACATGAGCCGGCGTCGCATGCAGTGCCGCCATACGATACTCTTTTATTGCCTGATTAACTTGCTCAATTTCCGTTACAGTCGCTGTCGCTCCATGAAAATCCGCCAGCGTATTAAGTAACGTATACAGTTCTTGATAGGCCGGCATATCCGTTTGAGAGATCTCTCTCTCTAATCGACGAGAGGCAACAGATTGAGCAGAAAGAATAGACCCCCGCAATTCATTTGCTTCCCGATAGAGTTCCGGTGCTTCATCTAAAACAACAGAGACTTGCTCAGAAAGCGGTATTCCTTTTTGAACATGTCGCACAAACGTTGTTTCACTAATTCCTTCATCGATAATCGTAACATTCTCAATCTCATGCAAAACTAATGCTCGCGCCTCTGGTGACTCAATAGCGCTAGCAACACGCTGAAGCTCAAACCTTGTACGCTCAGCGCGCATTTCACGAACGAGATCCTTTCTTGTATATGCAGCCGTCTGCCAATCAAAATCTGGATCATAAGCTTTTACAAGAGCTCGAACCAGCTCAACATCAGCAACCACAGACGCAGAATCAACTCGACCATTTCCAAAACGACGCATTAATTCTTCTGCAACATGCAATGACCAGGAGACATTCTCCGCAGGAACCAAATTCGGCGTGTTTTTAAAAACCTCCTCCGTCAACATGGCATAATATTCCGTCGTACGATTAAGCAGCTGTTCCTGAGGATCTGATGAGTTGATTTCTTCAACATAAGGAAAATGCAAACGATCTTGATCATCTCGCACGTGCGAGACCATCTGATGCAACATACGAACTCGCGTCGCAGAATCCACAGCATCAAGATTCCTCCAATCAATCGCATGCGCTAATTCATGGATAATCACATCCTGAAAAGCCCCCTCAACATCTAAACGACCGGAAGCATCAACAAGAGAACCGTATAGTTCAACACGCGCCGCCTTCCCCGCTTCTCCACCAAAACAAATACCCGCAGCTTCCGCCCCACGCGGCAGATGATAATATGCTGCCATTGGTTGATGTTCTTTTTTAAACGTAATAGATGAAACATTCCGACGGCCTACCATAAAACGCGGAAAACCCTCCTCCAAGTAACGCGCAACAAGCTCATCTGAAACACCAACCGTCTCAAATCCAGAAATCTCCGCAACCTCCCCACGATTAAGATCTTCGCGTCTTCTATCTCGTGTAAATCGATCACGATTCGATGAAGTCGCAGAATCAAGCTCACGCATCACTTCAGCACCAATCCAATCGCGCAAATCATTCCGTACCCCCTCCATAGGAAGATCTCCCATAAAAGAATCAGAAGGAGGCGCTGTCTCAGAAGAAGCATCAACTTGCTTGAGCAAAGTATCCATCTGCTCACTAGCAACCTCAACACCGCCATAGAACTGAGCCGCAACCCACGCCATTGTCACAACTTTACCCGCTCGCGTTTTCAAAAAACGCTCAAACGCCGTCATGACCCCTGCACGCTCACGCTCTCTTCCTTCATGCCTCGCCCCCTCTACCATGCTCTCATCTAAAAGCATCCTCTTAGACGAGCTCATTTCTACAGGCAAAAAGAGTTCCCTCTTCATACTTTTGTCTGTTCCTTTTCAAAAGCATTCAACAAATGCTTAGAAGCAGTCGCCTTCAACTTTGTAATCGCGTCCTGCGTTTTTGTATGCTCAACTTGATATGCTTTCTCTCCCGCTTCTAGCAATTCATTCCACGCAGACATCTGCTCAGCTGGTGTACGCATCATCGCTAACAAAAATCGAAAACGCTCACCCGGTTCCAATGGAAGACGGAGCAATCGCTCCCACATCGACAAAATCGATTCACCGATATCATAGGCCTGTGATCCATGCGTCACCACCCATTCATGAACCGCCTTCAAAAATGCCGCATCACGGGCAGAAATATATTCACGATAAGAGACAAATTCGTTTGCACCATCATCTCCATGCTTGGTAATACCCTTAAAAACCGGAACTCCCCGCGTTTGCCAATGAGACACATACCCACCAATAACGTGCTCACCAGCCTGCGTTAACACAAGATGACGCAAAGCACCGCTCTTGGTAACAAGCTCACCAAGATATGTCGCCTTCTGATCAAAAATCAATGTCACCATATTAGCGTCGGATATATCGACCAACCGCCATCCAAGACACTAGCGCAGAAAGAACCAGTAAACCGCCCAGCTGAATCGCTACCAGCTGGGTTGCATTCTGAACAAAAAATGTCATAAGACCCGGATCACGACCATCAAAGATCATCACCAATCGTGGCTGCAATAAAACAATAACACCCCAAATTCCACCAGCCGTTAACAATCCAGAAAGCAAAGCAATCCAAACGCCTTCCAAAACAAATGGCATCTTAATATACGACGTACTCGCTCCAACCAGACGCATAATCGCAATCTCCTCGCGCTGTGTATAGATCGCAACACGAATAGCATTATAAGCGGCTAATAATCCAAAGAGAGCAAAGATCGCCACCAAAGCCGAGGCAAACAAACGTGCCTGCGCCCCAGCCTGCTGAATCTTCGCAATCGCCTCTCGATGATCATCATAAGACGAGCTACGAATAAATGGCTCATATTGCGGATTACGAATCGCTTCAAGCAAAAATGGGTAATCTTCCGGGTGTTTTGCTTTAATAACTAATTGCGCACCAAGCGGATTTGTTGCAAGTTCACCCAATGCATCAATAATCTTTGGAGATCCTGCATTGCGTTCCTTAAACGCAGCCTATGCTTCTTCCGTACTAATCATCTTTGCCTCAGCCGTTTGTGGCAACGAAACAACGTAAAAACGTGCTTGAGATAGCAATGCCTCAGGTGTATCAGCATTAAACGTCACCGTGACATCCACTTTTTGCTCCAACAAAACAACAACTTGTTCAATAACCGCATTAACACCAAGAAGAACGTTGATCGAGAGCAACGCAATCGTAAACACAAACACCGTCGCGACTCCGATCCAGAGATTGCGTGAAAAGTGCTTCCAACTCGCGATAAATATTCTCCAAGCCATTGTCATACGTGTAACAAATATTTTCCGTGCTGATGATCTGACGCCACCGTTCCATCTTTCAATGTAATCACTCGTCTCCGTAGCGCGTTCACCACTTCTCGATTATGCGTAACAAGTACAACCGTTGTTCCAAACGCATTAATCTTTACCAACAAGTCCATAATATCTTGCGTGTTAAGCGTATCCAAGTTTCCTGTTGGTTCATCAGCGAGCAACACCTTTGGACGATGGACCAAGGATCGAGCAATCACGACGCGCTGTTGCTCACCTCCAGAAAGTTGTTGCGGAAATCGATGCATTTTTTCTTCTAGGCCAACAATCGACAAAACTTGGGGAACAACATCACGGATTATTCTTCCTTTAACACCAGCAACCTCAAGAGAGAAAGAAACATTTTCGTAAACCGTTTTCTTTGGCAAAAGTTTATAATCCTGAAAAATCACTCCAATCTGACGACGTAACTCCGGAATCTCTCTCGGCTTAATACGCGTAATATCCCAACCGCCAATCTCAATACGTCCGCCAGAAGGCTGTTCCTCCGCCATCAACAATTTTGCGAGCGTCGTTTTTCCCGCACCGCTCTGTCCAACAATAGAAACAAATTCTCCTGCAGGAATATGCAAAGAAACATCGTCCAAACCAATGGAATTTCCACCATAAGATTTTGAAACACGCTCAAGCACGATCATACGGCATAGTATAGCAGAAATTATCTCTCAATGCTCTTTGCCACAAGCTCATGCAATCCAGGCTGGAAAATAGAAGGGATAATGCATGTCGCTATTGGATTTTGGACAGATTCCGCAATCGCCCTTGCCGCACGAATTTTGATTTCGCTCGTCACTTTTTTCACACCACGATCCAACATTCCACGGAACAATC
The DNA here is from genome assembly GCA_903918235.1 of Candidatus Uhrbacteria bacterium. Lineage (GTDB taxonomy): Bacteria > Patescibacteriota > Patescibacteriia > 2-12-FULL-60-25 > 2-12-FULL-60-25 > CAIXDN01. The sequence continues at coordinate 5,755 of CAIXDN010000043.1, read as the reverse complement.
CTGGATAGCAAAGCGCATTATTCACCTGATTATCATAATCACTGCGACCTGTTGCTAATACCGCGACACCAGCCGCCTTTGCCGTCACCGGATCAATCTCCGGCTCAGGATTTGCAAGCGCAAATACAATAGGCTGCTCTGACATAGAATTAACCATCTCCACCGTAAACGCTCCGGCGACAGAAACGCCAACCAAGACATCCGTACCAATAGCGACTTCTGCAAGCGTTCCTGCACGCTTTTGCTTGTTCGTGAACAAAGCCACTTCTTGCTTCTCTTCATTCAATCCATCACGTCCATCATAAATCGCCCCCTGCCGATCACACATCACAACATCGCTAACGCCTGCATCAACCAATAAACGCGCAATCGCAATTCCCGCAGCGCCTGCACCATTCACAACCACATTCACACGCTCCATTTCACGATTCGTAACCTTTAACGCATTGATCAAGCCAGCCAAAACAACAATAGCTGTTCCATGCTGATCATCATGCATCACCGGCATATCCAATCGTTCCATCAATCGACGCTCAATCTCAAAACATCGAGGCGCGGAAATATCTTCCATCTGAATCGCGCCAAAAGACGATGCAATATGTGCCACGGTTTCCACAAACGCATCGACATCCTTTGTATCGATCAAAATCGGTACTGCATCAATCCCGGAAAAGCGCTTAAAAATTGCCGACTTCCCTTCTAATACCGGCAACACCGCTAAATGCCCAATATCCCCAAATCCAAGCACCGCCGATCCATCAGAAACAATCGCAACGGTATTCTTCCGCCACGTATATCGATCCGTAACAGAGGGATCCGCCGCAATCGCCTGCGACACCGCACCAACACCAGGTGAATAAACCAAGGATAGATCCTCTTTTGTCTCCAAAGAGCACGTCGCCTGAATCCGAATTTTACCCTTCAACTTCTCATGTAAATCTAATGACTGTTGTTTGACGTCATGAAGCATAGACAGTAATAATCTCCCCACGGAGGAGGTTTGACAAGCGCAATGAAAAACAAGCTGTTTTACCCAGGACTCATTCGTAAATATGGCACTGAAGACAGTGAGCTGATCGAAACAACCCTACCCTGGTACATTTCAGAAAACACCCAGCTCATCGCCATTTTGACTGGCAAATCAAGCGGAGATGCCTATGTCATAGAAATCGCTCTCGATATTACAGAGCCAAAACGGCAAATCCTATACCTTGCGCAGGTCGAAAAGGAAATATGGTCAAATATTCGCCTGTTCTACCTACCCACTTTTCTCATCGAACATTGCCTTATAGGGCACGATATCTAATCCCCGCCAACATAAACCCTGGCGGGGATACTTATTTGGACAAAAACCCCTATTTTTACTACAGTACAGACATATGAACACTGACCTGCAATCATTCGTAAAAGAAGGCTTAGAACAGAGACTTTCTAGAGAAAAGCTAGCAAAAGCGCTTAGCTCTGCAGGTTGGCCAACCGATGAAATAAAAACCGCTCTGGAATCTTACGCGGACATCGATTTTCCCATCGCCGTACCAAAACGCAAGCCATACCTTTCTGCGCGCGAGGCCTTTATGTACCTCGTGATGTTCCTCACGCTCTATATTAGTTCCATCAGCCTTGGGACTATCCTCTTTCAATACGTAGGTCGATGGCTTCCAGATGCCGTAGAAGCAACCTATATCTACGACACAACAACCGACATCATTCGTTCAATGACCGCCGCAATCATCATCACATTCCCCGTCTTCTTTGCAATGTCTCGCATGCTACGCCAAGCCATCGCACGCGACCCTGAAAAACGTGGATCCAAAGTACGCAAATGGCTCACCTATCTCACCTTGCTTGTCGCAGCCGGAACAATCATCGGAGACTTGATCACGCTTGTCACCTACTTCCTAAGCGGAGAAATCAGCGCACGCTTCATGCTCAAGGTATTGATCATCCTAGGGATCGCCGGCACTATTTTTGGCTACTATCTCTGGGATCTACGGAGTGAGGAAAAAGAAACGCCTCATGATTGGAAAGCCTATCCAACAGGATTAAAAGCTTTTATCTCCATCATTGTTGCGATCGTATCTGCGACTGCCATCTCCGGCCTCTGGACCGCTGGCGCCCCTGGTGCTCAACGCGCAAAACGCTTTGATGATCTCCGCGTATCAAACCTTCAATCGATCTCAAGCTCCATCGACAGTTACTGGACAATGGCAAGCGCTCTCCCTACAAGCTTAGAGACATTGCAATCAACACGAGACATCTACATCGGTGCCATCGTTGACCCAGAAACAAACATCAACTACGAATACAAGCTCATTGACGCCGACACCTATTCGCTCTGCGCAATCTTCTCAACAGATACGACAAATTCAGAAGCAACAAACTATAATACGGTCAATCCAAAATTCTGGGAACATGGAATCGGTCACGCATGTTACAGAATCGATGTCCGAAAGCCAGTAACAACAGAAGTCCCAACCATAATAAAATAAGCTATGCAACAGGAATTTGTTTCCATTACACTTCCAAAACATGAACTCGAAGAATTCCATCGTGGAATGCTTTTCCGTTTTGCCGCAGAAGGTTTAATCCGTCGTGAGCAAGGATTAGAAGAGCCAGAATATCCAGAGTCACTCAACAAACTTGAGGAAATTCTTGGTATCTCAGAAGATCGCGCTCATACGATGTTCCACGAAATGGAAGATGAACTATGGGATTATGCTTGGTACGTCTACACCGATGAATGGGCATGGCATCGTGCAAAGATCGAAACGCTCAAAGAACTCGGAACAAAATCAACAAGCCTCAAACGTGATGCGCTCGATCGACAAATTGAAGAGCGCTACGAAAAAAACTTTGAAACCTACATTAAGGAAATTGATATGAAGGAAGAGTCAGAAGAATCAGAACCACGCAAATCAAGAGAATCAAAGAAAAAATAGCGTGCTATAATACAACCCATGCAAAAGAAAGCATGGGTTGTTTCTGTAAACATGGGCTATGGACATGAGCGCGCCGCATTTGGTTTAGAAGATCTTGCTTACGGCGATATCATCACGGCAAATAGCTATGCCGGAATTCCAGAATCAGAAAAAAAACAATGGCTTGATTTACGACAAATCTACGAGAAAATCTCCAGACTTCAACCTCTTCCCATTATCGGACCAATGGCATTTGGAGCAATGGATTATTTTCAACGTATTCCAGACTTTTATCCTCGTCGCGATTTAAGCCATTCAACCATCCAGCTAAAACAAATCTACCGCACCATTAAAAACGGAATGGGAAAACACCTCGTAGAGAAGCTTTCTAAAAGAAAGCTTCCATTTGTTTCTACCTTTTTTATTCCAGCCTTTGCGGCAGAATACTACGGTTATCCGGGCGATATCTACATCGTAACCTGCGATGCCGATATTTCACGTGCCTGGGTTCCACTTGATCCAAAAAAATCTCGCATCAAATATTTTGCTTCCAATGGTCGCGTCGTAGAACGACTCAAACTCTATGGCGTACGAGAAGAAAACATTTACCTCACAGGATTTCCTCTACCAAAAAGCTCGATTGGCGGCCCAAACGCAACCATCATAAAAAAAGACTTAGCCGCGCGTATTTGCAACCTCGATCCAAAAGGAATCTTTACGCAAAAATACACAAAAGTCCTCAACGATGAACTCGGTCCACAGCTCTGCTCATTTAAAAAAGAACACCCACTCACCCTAACATTTAGCGTCGGTGGCGCCGGAGCACAGCACAAACTCGGTATCGATATTTTGCAAAGCCTTAAAACAAAACTCTTGCGTAATGAGCTACACGTAAACCTAGAAGCTGGCACCAGAAAAAATCTAGCCGACGAATTTACAAAAGCAGCAATAGACCTTGGATTAAAAAAAGCCCTAAAAAAAAGCATACACATTCATTGGTACGCTGATCGTCCCACCTATTTCCGAAGCTTCAACAAAACGCTGCGTTCCTCCGACATTCTCTGGACAAAACCAAGCGAACTCTCCTTTTACGCCGGACTTGGTATTCCGATTATCATGGCACCTTCAATAGGATCTCAAGAAGACTTTAATAAACGATGGTTAGAAACCGTAAACGCCGGAACACCGCAACTCGACCCAAGATACGTCAACGAGTGGCTTTTTGATTGGATAAACTCCGGAGGTCTCGCACGTTTTGCATGGAACGGTTACGTCGAGGCCCCAACACACGGCGCCTATCGCATCGACAACGTTATTACGGGTGAAACAATGAATCTCGCAGAATTACCGCTTATCGTATAAACGTTGCGCCGCATAAGCCGTAGACATTAATGCGCGTGGAATAGAAGCAATATTTGCAGGTCCTGGCTTTGGCAATAAAAATTTTAAACCAATGGCAGCCACACAGTACACAAGGAAAAACGCCCAAACGCTGTAAGTAAAACTACTGCCAAACGCAAAAACCTCTTTGCCTACTTTATACAAAAAATACGCAAAGAGATGAACAGCGATAGCAACCACAATACCCCAGACCATATAGCAGGAACCTACACCAAAATCTGATTCGTATCAAGGGTATTATCAAACACCGTCTTCCCATCAACCTCAAGTCGATCAAAAGCCGGAAACACATCTACATGAAACCGTGTCTTTGCTGGATTAAAACCAGGCTTTTTAAAGATTCCGTGTTTCTCTCCAAGAGAAAGATGCACACCAAGAATACGCTCAAAAGCCGTAATATCATTCAAGAACTTCTCGCGAGTAATGGCTCGATTCAACCCAATACCAAGTTCACGGACCAAAGGGCGCTCACTCGCTTTAATCAAAGCAACTAGATCAATAAATGCCTGCGGAGCATCAGGACCCGGTTCAATAATCCCCTCAACAACAGTTGCTACAAACGGTTCAAAAAACTGAACCATAAAATCCTCACCGGCAAACGCATAGATCCGAATCGTGCCATTCAATTTTGTAAAATCACGAGCTTCGGAAATGACCTCGCCGATAGGAAATGTCCCACCAACATTTTCCATACCGGAATAATCACCAATATTCAATTTACATTCTTCCACACCTCCCTCCCACACCAGCTCCGTATCTTTTCCAATTAATTTAACGGTCGACGCAGCATCAAGCTCACGCTTAAGTCCATGTCCAACATGCTGAAGAAACGCTTGATCAAAAGCGAGTGTCTCAACCCATGTCTCATACTGATCCGGAGACATTCTACCAAGATGCACATGCTCAATCGCTTTTAATTTTCGCTTATACAATTCAATTCGAATACGAAACTCATTTAATCGGAAACTACTCGACTGAACCAAAACAACCACATCACCAGGAGAAAGCTCATCAATCAGTTTGAGAATGGAAGCCGCATCAGTTTTTGCAAAATCAATACACAAAGCATCCGGCACCGCCTCGCGATACCCATCGGCAACAATCTGCGAAAGCCCACTTTCCAAATCATAAATCACAACAACACGCGCCTCCGGAGCACGCTTAATCGCACCAGCAAAGATGTCACGAATATGACCAGCGGCGACAGAAACAAAATGAGACATAAGAAGATTGTACAACGAACCCCGCTTATTACAGCGGGGTTTTTTGATGGTGGACATTGCAGGATTCGAACCTGCGACCTTTCGAATGTGAATCGAACGCTCTAACCAACTGAGCTAAATGTCCGTGAACCTAGCGGAATAATACGGAAAGCCATCTTATTTGGCAAGTGGTAGAATACCCATATGAAAAAGCTTGTACTGGCAATAATGTGC
>CAIXDN010000042.1 GCA_903918235.1 Candidatus Uhrbacteria bacterium | reverse complement strand
GTCGTTTCTCGGTTGTGATTCCACAAGATCAAGCGAGGATGCTTCATGTCGCTCATTCGCTTCAGACGTTGTTTGAGCTTCTTGCTTGTTCACCGATCTATCCATCGATACCTGAGCGACAAAGTATGCATGTCATGCTTTGGGGCTTTGATGGTTCTGATGGACGATCAATTTTTTCTGAGATGTCTCCGGCGCTTGTCGCTTGGTTAGCGCATGACTTTAATGAAGATCTTCAGATGGATGTTGTCCATCTGATGAATAAGGTTCGTCAACATGTATGCTCTGAGCCCCAGATACGTCTGCGTGCTCAATGCTTTATCGTGAATGATACGCTCTATCTTCATACGGGTTTGCAGGCGAGCCTTTGTGTGCAAGGAAGAAAAAGTCCTGTGCCAGGACGTGGGTATGAGCTACGATCAGACCATTGCGATACGCTACTTGATCAGTTTATTCTCTTTGCGGCTCTGTGCCGCATTGATCAGCACTTTTATGAACGGTATTAGTTGCCCGGTTTCTTTTTGAGAGACCGGGCTTTGTTTGTTTGCTATACTCTCGCTATGCGTAATCCGTTCCTTCCGCGACTCGCGATTCTTCCGTTTGATCATCGTTCTTTTTTTTATAAAAATGAGATAAAAGATGAAAAGAAGATTCGGGAATATAAGCGCGTTATTTTTGATGGAATCATTCGAGCGATCGAGCTTGGTGTTTTGGTTAGCGATGCAGCGATGCTTGTGGATGAGCAATATGGCGCTGATCTCTATCCAGATGCGCAGGCAAGAGGGATTACGAATATATTAACAACGGAAAGAAGCGGAATGGAGGAATTTACGTTTGAGTATGGCGAGGATTTTGGTGCGCATATCGAAGCATTGCACCCGACATATGCGAAGGGTTTATTAAAATATCGACCTGATGGAGATGAGGTAATGAATCAGCGCCAGCTTGGACAGCTACGAAAACTGAGTGATTGGTGTCGAGGACACAATACGCCTTTGCTTCTTGAGCCGCTTATTGGCCCGACAGATGATGAAAAAGCGCGTTATGGTCAAGAGCGTTTTGATCGCACGATTCGTCCACGTTTAACCGTGGAGATGATGCGGCAGTTTCATGCGGCGGGTGTTGAGCCGGATATTTGGAAAATTGAGGGGATGGAAACAACGGAGGATTATGAAATGGTTTCACAAACGGCGCGCGCAAATGGGCGACAACATGTTGGTATTGTTGTTTTAGGTCGCGCGGAGGAAATCGCGCATGTTGAACGATGGCTCGTTGCGGGAAAGTACGTCGATGGTGTTTGCGGATTTGCTGTTGGGCGTACGATTTTCTGGGAGGCGATAAAGGCGCTCCATGATGAAGAGGTTACGCGAGAGCAAGCCGTGGAACATATTGCGAAAATGTATTTACATTTTTATCAAGTGTTTTTTGGGTGATGACCCACCCCTGCCCCTCCCTTCTACGAAGGAGGGGTTATGGTTGGTTAAATAGAAATTTCCAAACCAACCGGACAGTGGTCGGAACCGAGGGTGTCTTTTGCGATCCAGGCTTTTTTGACGTGTTCTTTTAATTCTTTGCTGACAAAAAAATAATCGATACGCCAACCAACGTTTCTTGAGCGACTATTTGTTTTTACATCCCACCAGGAATAGTGGCCGCCCTCTTTTTCAAATATGCGGAATGTATCGATATAGCCTGTTTTTACAAGTTTATCGAGCCAGGCTCTTTCTATTGGCATGAATCCGCTTGTGTTTATGTTTTTTTTAGGGCGGGCGAGGTCGACTTCTGTGTGAGCGGTATTTACATCGCCGGTGATGATGACGGGTTTCTTTTTTCGATAGGATTCGACAAGAGAAAGAAAACGTTTGTAGAATTCGAGTTTGAATGTCAAGCGTTCTGGACCTGATCCGCCATTTGGAAAATACACATTGAAGAGAAAAAAATTTTCAAATTCAAGGAGAACGATGCGACCTTCACCGTCGAGGCATGGGTCGCCGAAAGTTGTCTCGGCAAAAATTGGAGAGACTTTTGTATAGATCGCTGTTCCGCTATAGCCTTTGCGGATGGCGCTGCTCCAATAGGACTCGTATCCATCTGGATGTACGAGTTTTGGTGAGAGCTGCCCGACATGGGCTTTTGTTTCCTGCAAACAAACGATGTCGTATTGAGATGTATGGAACCAATCGAGGAAGCCTTTGCGCTCGGCGGCGCGGATTCCGTTGATGTTCCATGAGACGAGCGATAGGCGTTTAGGCATGGGGATAGTATAACGTGAAACGTGGTAAAATGTGTACATGCTTGAAACTAGCGCTTCTATTTTTGTTCGTGATCGTTTGAAGGGAGTTACTTTGATTGATGCTCCATTGGATAAACGTTGCCGTGCGTGTGTTGTGATACCGGTTTGTCGTGAGCCTGTGCATCGTGTGGTGAATCTTCTTGTTTCTCTTGCGAGACAACGTGGAGTGGATTTTGGGATGGTTGAGGTCTTATGTGTTGTCAACGATGGTCCAGATGACGGCTCGAAGAGATGGAAGTCGACGGAGCAAGCAAATCAACTTGTTCTTTCATTGCCAGTTTGGAAGAATCGTGATCGTTTTGACGGACATTTACGTTTTCCATTAGAGGTATTAGAAGCGTGCTCAGAAGTGCGTTCATCGCTTATAGCCAATGTTGTGGAATTAAGGACGAGCGGAGGAGGAATGGTGGGCGAGGCTTTAAATCGAGGGTTAGCAGAAGCGACTGTTCGTTTTGATCGCGCAAATAAAAACGGCATTATTATTTTTTTTGGCGCTGATAATATCGTTGATGATCCAGATTATCTTGCAAAAGCGATGCGATTTTTTGAGAAGCATTCTGAGCTTGTTGCGGTGAGCGGTGGCATACGGTTGCTTTTTGATCCAGATGCGCGTGATGAGGTTGAGCGATTAACGATCGCTGGAATAATGGAGCGTTTTTTCTTGAGAAAAAAGATGCGTATTCTAGAAAGATTTATTCAGGGGCAAGATCTTGGACTGATGCCGCGTGATGCTTTTTTTGGGTCGCATATTCTTGCACGAAGTGGTGACGCAGCGAGTTGGGGAGGATTTCCTGATTGGAAGCGGAATGAAGATTCTGCGTTTGGAATCGCTGCAAAGGCTTATGCAATAAAAAATGGGAAAATCGTTTTAAATGAAAAGGAAACACTTTTAATCACGAGTGCTTTGCGTGATTCTGATCGTACGGATGCTTCGCTTCGTTCGCTTTTAGAGCAGGAGATGGATAAGGATCCTGTGTCGTTTGAAGCGTATGAGGCGTGTGAACGGCTTGTTGCAGGGACCAAGGAAGGGAGAGAACTGATTGATTTTATTGAAGAACCGGCAAATATTCTTTGGGATCATTATACAAATTGACCGTTCTTTTTCTGTTCGATATGCTAGGCTCATGTCTGATTTATTTTTTGTTGCTTCGGAAAAACAGCGTCTAACAATACAGCCATTAGCTGATCGCATGCGTCCAAGGACTATTGATGAATTAGCTGGTCAGCTGCATCTTATCGGGTTGGGAAAGCCATTACGAAATTTAATTGAAGTCGATGAGATTCCTTCGATGATTTTTTGGGGACCGCCAGGGAGTGGAAAAACAACGCTAGCAAGGTTGATTGCGCATCAGACAACATCTGCGTTTGTGAATCTTTCTGCTGTGATGAGCGGCGTCAGTGATATACGCTTGGCTGTTCGTGAGGCAGAGGCAACTTGGAAATACCGACATCAAAAAACCATTTTGTTTGTAGATGAAATTCATCGTTTTAATAAGGCTCAGCAGGATTCGTTGTTGCCATTTGTAGAAAATGGAACGGTAACATTAATTGGTGCAACAACGGAGAATCCAAGCTTTGAAGTGATATCAGCTTTGCTCTCTAGGACGCGCGTCTTTCTTTTGAATAAGTTAGAAACTGCTGATATCGAGGCGATTTTACGTGTTGCATTGGTTGATGAGCGCGGGTTAGCAGGAACGACAGATGTCGCAGATGGAGTTTTGGAGGCTTTTGCACTTATGTCTGATGGAGATGCACGCCATGCATTAAATGCGTTAGAACTGGCTTCGAAGTCCATCAAAAAACGGTCGGACTGCAAGCCGATTGTTACATTACAAGTCGTCGAAGAGGCATTGCAACGTAGCCACCTGCTCTATGATAAGAACGGAGAAGAGCACTATAATATTATTTCTGCTTTGCATAAATCGTTACGTGGATCGGATCCAAGCGCGGCTCTTTATTGGCTTGGTAGAATGATTGAAGCTGGAGAGGATCTGCTCTATGTTGCGAGACGATTAATCCGCTTTGCATCAGAAGATGTTGGTATGGCTGATCCGCAGGCGCTTGTGCAAGCTATGACGGCTTATCAAGCATCGCATGCGATTGGTTTACCGGAATGCAATGTGGTTTTAGCGCAGTGTGTTGTGTATTTGGCTTTAGCACCAAAATCAAATGCGCTTTATACGGCGTATCATGAAGTCGCTGATGATATTAAGCGGATGCCAAATGAACCTGTTCCAATGCACATTCGCAATGCTCCTACAGCGCTTATGAAGGATATCGGCTACGGGAAAGGTTACATTTATAACCCGGATTCTGCCGGACCCGTTGACCAGGCTTATCTGCCCGAACGATTGAAGAATCGTGCTTATTGGAAGATTGATCAACAACATTGATATACTCCTCATGTGACGGCCAAACACTCTTATCGACCAGTTGAAAAACGTGAGCCCTTATCCGGAGGGCGAATTTGGATTGTTGTGGGTTTGTTAAGTGTTGCGCTTCTTAGTATTCTTGTTCGTTTATTTCAACTCCAGATATCTGAATATACGACGTATAAAATACTTGCATCGGATCAACACGAGGTTCAGGCGCAACTTGTTCCTAAGCGAGGAACTATTTATTTGCGAGATCGTTTCGATGGCAGTTTGCATCCAGTTGTAAAGGATCGTGAGACTTGGCAAATCTATTCCGTACGACGTGAAATTAAGGATGCAACATCAACTGCGGAGGCTTTAGCTCCTTTATTGGATTTGCCAGCGGATCGGATTTTATTTCAAATGATGTATGCGACGAGTTCTTATCAGGTTTTATCAAAAGATGTTCCGATGGAGAAGGCGGAAACGATTCGATCGGGTTTGTATCCTGGTATTGGTACAAGTAAAGGCCCGACTCGCTATTATCCTGAGGAGGGTTTAGGTGGGCAGGTTTTTGGATTCGTGGGAACAAATGATGGAAATCAACGCGTTGGAAAATATGGTTTAGAAGGATCATATAATGAAGAGTTAGCGGGAATGCATGGGACGCTTCTCATTGAGAAGGATGGTGTCGGAAGGCGTATGTCGATGGGTACAACGGAATTGCAGAAGGCACGCGATGGGTCTGATTTGGTTTTGACATTGGATCGTGCGATGCAGTACGAGGCCTGTCGTCATGCGACAAATGCGGTAAAGGAGTATCAAGCGGAGTCCGCTTCTATTGTTGTTATGGACCCAGAAACTGGTGCTGTTTGGGCGATGTGCTCTGCGCCGGATTTTGATCCAGCGAACTACGGTAAGATCGATTCTATTTCCGTATTGAACAATCTCCCCACATTTGATCAGTATGAGCCTGGTTCGATTTTTAAATCAATCACAATGGCGGCTGGTATTGAAGATGGGAAGATTAGTCCTAATACCACCTATGTTGATCCAGGTGAGGAAAAAATCGATGATTTTACGGTTCGCAACTCAGACAAGGTCGCTCATGGAGTACAGACAATGACTGAGGTTTTAACAAAGTCACTCAATACGGGAACGATTTTTGTACAACGTTTACTTGGAAAAGATACATTTCGGAAATATGTAGATCAATTTGGTTTTGGAGCAAAGACGGGCGTTGGTATTGGGCCAGAAGCAGAGGGAGATATCAGACCACTCGATAAGAAAGGAGCGATTTTTGCCGCGACCGCTTCTTATGGGCAGGGAATTAGCGTCACACAGATTCAGACTCTTACCGCATTTGCTGCGTTGGCAAATGGTGGTCGTTTGATGCATCCGTTTCTTGTAAAGGAGATCGTGCATCCTGATGGATCAAAGCAGGTGACAGAGCCCAAGGTTGTTCGTAACGTTATCAGTAAGCGCACCGCGCGCTTGGTTGCGGGTATGATGGTTACGGTTGTAGAGGCGGGACACGGAAAACGTGCGGGTGTCCCTGGATATTATGTTGCAGGAAAAACAGGGACGGCTCAGGTATCTGACCCAAGAGGCGGATACTCGCAAGATGCCACGATCGGTTCTTTTGCAGGATTTGCTCCATCAGAGAATCCGCGATTTGTCATGCTTGTGACGGTTGTGAAGCCAAAGACGGTAGGTTGGGCCGAGTCATCTGCGGCGCCGGTTTTTGGTGATATGGCAAAGTTTATTTTATCGACACTACAAGTTCCGCCAGAGCGTCCTATTCAAGAAATTGTGCAGACTCCATTGCCTCCTCTTTCTGTTTCTGGCACTTCACCGATTATCCCGTCGCCATAAACTTGCAATATCTTTCTAGGAGTGTTCTTATAGATTTCTATGGGAATCCAATCCATGCTTGAAACGTTTCTCGGAGCATCTGCACGTGCGGTCATCGCTCGTGAACGATTGCAGGTGATTGCGCTTACAGGTTCTATTGGTAAGTCGACGACAAAGCAGGCTGTGGGTGCTTTGTTGCGTGCTGATTTGCCTGAGCAGGGGATTCGTGTGACGCAGAAAAATTATAATAATGAATTAGGCGTTCCGTTGACAGTGTTTGGACGGTTGGCGCCAGGGAGGGATCTTGTTGCTTGGATTTCTTTGCTTTGGGTCGCTTGTTGCGCACGTTTTGGATTTTGGAAGTCGGGTTTGCGTGTGCTCGTGTTGGAAATGGGTGCAGATAAAGTAGGTGACATTGCCTATCTCACAAAGCTCGCACCTCCGGATATTGCGATTGTAACAGCGATCGCTTCTGAGGACTCTGGTGCGACGCCAGTACATGCGGGGAACTATGCTTCTATTGATGCGCTTGTTCAAGAAAAGTCTCAGCTTGTGCGAGCGCTGACTCGTGGCGGGACTGCGATTTTAAACGCAGATGATCCTCGTGTTTTTGCGATGCGACATTTAACATCTGAGCATGTACTTACATTTGGAGAGGCGGATGGATCTGATGTTCGTATTGCAAGAACGCGTGTACGAATGGAGGAGACATTGCAAGGACGTAAGCCGGTTGGTTTGGAAATGACGATCGAGTGTTATCAAAGAACGGATACACTTTTTTTTCCAGATGTGTATGGACGGTCCGTGGCATATGCGGTAGCAGCAGCTCTTGCGCTTGGTGAAGCATTGGATATTTCTGATGAGCAGATGTTGGCTTTGCCGACGGCTTTTGCGCCGATGCCCGGAAGAACACGTATTATCGCAGGTATTAAGCAAACAATATTGCTCGATGATACTTATAACGCTTCACCTTCATCGACATTGTCTTCTTTGAGAGATTTGGCGGGGATGGAGCTTGCGCCTGGTCAGCGTCGCGTGGCGTGTCTTGGGGAGATGCGTGAGCTAGGGGAGACGGCTCAAACTATGCACAGGATGGTTGGGGCAGAAGCGGCGAGACTTGGGCTTGATCTTTTGGTTGTTTGTGGTATCTTTGCGCACGCAATGGCAGAAGGAGCGCTGGCAAATGGTATGAAGCCGGAGTCAGTCAAAGTCATTGAAGATACGCCAGAAGCTGGGCTATTTATCCAGGATTGGATTAAGCCAGGGGATATTGTTCTCGCAAAAGCTTCTGAGGGTACGCGTCAGACAAAAGGCGTGAGAATGGAGCGCGTTATCAAGGAATTGATGGCCGATCCTATGAATGCTGATCAGTTACTCGTTCGCCAGGGAGAAGCTTGGCAACGAAAATAATGCGGCTCGTTCGTCTAAGGGCTAGGACACTACCCTCTCACGGTAGGAATGGGGGTTCGAATCCCCCACGAGTCACCACGTAAAAAGCTCCGCTAAAGCGGGGCTTTTTTGTATGGTTGCAAAGGTTTATAGCTCATCCGATGAATCGCGCATGCTCCGAGTTTCTTGAGTGCTTCTTGATGTTGTTTTGTGCCATAGCCTTTGTGATCGGCGAAGCCATAGCCGGGGTAGAGGGAGTCGAGTCTTTCTAATTCAATATCGCGTTCTACTTTTGCGATGATGGAGGCGGCGGCGATAGATTTTACGAGACGGTCACCGCCGATGACGCGTTTGCAGGGCATCGTGAGTTCTGGGATTGTGAAGCCATCGGACAGGATGGCTTGGGGTTGGGGAGAGAGTGATGCGATTGCGCGACGCATGGCGAGGAATGCGGCTTGTCGAATATTGAGTTGATCGACTTCTTCCTGTGTAGCGGTTCCAATGGCCCAGGCCGTGGCTTTGTTTTTGATGTCGATGATGACGCGTTGACGTTGTTCCAGGCTTAAACGCTTGGAATCACGAATGAGTCCGATACGAGAATCTAGAGGAAGAATCACCGCCGCTGCGTAGACGGGTCCGGCCCAGCAACCGCAACCGGCTTCATCGACGCCGGCGAGTATCGTAAAGCCTTGAGCCATGAGCTCTCGTTCAAGCTTGAATGTTGGTACGGGGACGGCTACCATTGGAGTATGAGATTAATTGGATTGGATTATGGCTCTGCTCGTATCGGGATTTCCTTGGGAGACACGTTAACGAGAGTAGCTTCTCCTTGGAGAATCATGATTAATGATTCTGTTGAAGATACGGTACAACGCCTTCAAGAATTGATGAAGCATGAGCAAGCCGAGGCGATTGTTGTTGGTGTACCGCATCCTCTTGGTGATCAATCGAGAATTACAAATCAAGCGCAAGAAATTTTGACGTTTATCGAGAAACTTCGTGCGTCGGGTTTTATTGTGTATGAGAAGGATGAGACGCTGACATCGAAAGTTGCGGCTGATCAGCAAAAAGAAATGGGCGGAAGAGGGAAGCGCGATGATTTGGCTGCTGCGGCGATTTTGCAAAATTACTTGGATGCCTTACCTGCGTGATCGCGTTTTTGTTTTAAAGAATGAACCTTTTCGTGAGCAAGATGCTCGCGTTATTATGTATGGTCGGACGCATGGGAAGTTGGTAGCGGTGGCAAGAGGAATACGAAAAATCGGGGCAAAACATTTGGGTCATTTGGAGCCTTTGTCACAGGCGGATGTGATGATCGCGCTCGGTCAGGCTTTTGATAAGTTAGCGGTTGCTCAAGCCGTAAATCCTCGTATTGGATTGCGTGAAGATTTGGGTGCGATGGCGGTGCTTGGACCGCTTGTACATTTGGTTGAGGTGCTTACTCGTCCGGGTGTTGCTGATGAATCAATTTATGAATTGCTTGTAGAAACAGCAGACGTTTGGCGATCTACAGAGCGATTACCGAGTCCTGAACGCGGACGATTGGTGCTTGCGGCCGCTTCTTTGAGATTATTGGACGCGCTCGGTGAAGCGCCAAATTTGGATGAGTTGGATCTACGTGACTTGCCGGACGGGGTGATGACTTTGTTGCGTTTTATGCGCATTCGTCCTTTGCGTGATTTACTCGCTATTACCGCGCCATCTACCGTATTTATTGCGGCTAGTGCTGTTATTGAAACGGCGATCGAACGCGCGCCTTTGGCTTCTCGTGTCCACGGACCTGTGACGGTTCACGCGCTTCTTGCCTAAGATTACAATAACTGGTTTAATCGTTTTGGCCCTTTTCAAAGTGAGGTGTTCATGAAACGAGCGAGTGTTGGCGAGCGAAAGTCGCAGGCTCTACGTCCGATTCCCGACAAGTCGTCAAGGCCGGCGCTTCGGGTGATCGATGGTGGGGCGAGTTCTATGCCGATGTGGCAGGAACTGCTGGGACTTCTTCTCTTTCTCTTTGCTCATCGCAAGAAGAAGGTGGAGAACGTGACGCTTCCAGAACATGACGCTGTGCAGGAACCAGGGATGTATGATGATGTGCCCAATACTGGCGTGCATCAGATCGAGGCCTATCGCCCGACGTTTATCGTCGGCCAGAAGAGTTTTGGAGAAATTTATCGAGAGAGTAAGACGGCTGTACGACCTGAAAAGCCTCAACGAAAGCCCAAGAGTCGCGACCGGCTCGAAGAAGTCATCTTTAAGCGCGTGACGTCTCATGCGCTTGGGCAGTTCGTTCGTGCGTATCTCAAGGCGCGTGGTCAGCTCGGGAATTTCCTCGATCAACGTATCGAGCAAAAGCTCGGAAAGGGGAAGAAGATTTCTGATCTGGAATACGCTGAACGCATCAAGATGCGACGCGTGGAGCGTCACGCGATGTCTGAGCTCCTCCTGAATCTCGTGAGAGATCAAGGCAGGATCTTGCAGGACAATCAAGAACGCTTTGAGGATGGTATCGATGTGGTGCACATCGGGAGAGGACCCAAGAACTCGTTCTTTGTGAGGTTCGATCCGGAGTCGGGTGTGGTGCTGGGATTCTATAGCTCCCAGGGCTTCAATCGACACAAGGCGTATCGGCGATCTCGGAAAAACTCTTATCGAGAGAACAGTCGTCGCATGCACTAACTTCTGACCCCCGTTATCTATCGACAGATAACGGGGGTTTCGCTAATATCGTTTGATTGAATATGAAAACGTTTATCAAAAATTTTGAGAATCTTGTTGGTCAGGAAGCGACGATTTCTGGCTGGGCCTATAATGTTCGCTCGAGCGGTTCAATTGCGTTTCTTCAAATTCGCGACGGATCCGGTTTTACTCAAGCGGTTATTGTGAAAAGCGGCGTTGATGAAGCGAGCTGGACGGCGGCGGTTGAGGCGACGATTGAATCTTCCGTTATCGTTACGGGCACGGTTTCAAAACACCCAAAACAGGAAGGCGTTTATGAATTGCAGGCAACGCATGTTGTTCTTGTGCAAAAGTCGGAGGAATTTCCGATTGGAAAAAAAGAGCACGGACCGGATTTTTTACTTGATCAACGTCATTTGTGGTTGCGCGTTCCAACGCAGTGGGCTATTCAGCGCGTTCGTAATGAAATTATTCATGCCACGTATCTCTGGATGAGTGAGCATAGTTATACAAAAATTGACTCTCCGATTTTTACGCCTAGCGCTTGTGAAGGCACAACGGAGCTTTTTGAAATTGATTATTTTGGAGAACGGAAAGCGTATCTTTCACAGTCTGGACAATTGTATTTAGAGGCAGCGATTGCTTCTGTTGGACGCTGTTTTGATTTTGGTCCCGTGTTTCGTGCAGAGAAATCAAAGACTCGTCGTCATTTGACGGAGTTTTGGATGATGGATGCTGAGGCAGCGTTTGTGGATCACGAGGAAAATATGAAGATTCAAGAAGCGCTTGTGTGTCGCATCGTGGAGAGTGTTTTGAAGAATTGCCAGCCGGAGTTGAAGATTCTTGAGCGTAATCAAGAGCCATTGAAAAAAGTACAGGCTCCCTTTATCCGTATGACGCATGCGGATGCGATCAAGTGGTTGCGTGAGCATGGTTCTGATATTGGTGATATGGACGATCTTGGTGCGGATGATGAGACATTGATTACTAATGCGCATGAGAAACCGATTTTTGTTGAAAAATATCCTACGGCAGTAAAGGCGTTTTATATGAAGCGTGATCCAGCGGATCCAACGCATGTATTGAACTCGGATTTGTTGGCGCCAGAAGGGTATGGGGAGGTTATTGGAGGATCTCAACGTGAGGATAATTATGACGCGCTTCTTGAACGTGTTCGGGAGCACAATCTCCCGGAAAAAGATTTTCAATGGTATCTCGACTTACGAAAGTACGGAAGCACGCCTCATTCTGGATTTGGGTATGGACTTGAGCGTTTGACGACCTGGATTTGTGGTATCCATCATGTACGAGAGACAATTCCGTTCCCAAGATTGATCAATCGATTGGAGCCGTAAGGTTTTTGGTTTAGAATGCCTACATGTCACGTAAGCATAAACATGATGGGGAAGAGCCTAGGAAAATTCCACAGGCGACACGCTGGATTTGGGCGCTGATTTTATCGATTCTTGCTGGCGGAGCTTCTTACTCGTATCAAGTCTCGCCTAGTCTTGGTTTAGGCACTCTTACATCAAGCCCGGTGGTAAATTCAACGAGCACTATCTCGATGACATTGGCGACGTCAACGATTCAATTTGGCGTTTCAGCTCCAAAGGGGGATCGGGATCAGCTCTATGTCCTTTCGCTTCCGTCTAAGTCTGTTGAAGTGAAGACGGTTCAAAAAGGTTGGAGGGTTGATGCGTTGAAAACAACGCAAACATTGCACATCGTTCCAGCATCACCAGATGGCGAGCCACCGATTTTGACTGATGGAGGGGATTGGAATATTCCTTTACGATCTGCGAATGGTGAAGCTTATCTTGAACCGAGAATCGCTGGATATCCTGATAAGTTGCATGTGTATGTGATGGCGAGAACGGATGTAAATAAGCTATTGCTTGTTTCACGAACAGGAGAAATACGTTCTTTGTATGATGTACCTGAGAACGCGATGCCTCTACCGAGTTCTGATGACCATGCTTGGTTTGTTACATTTATTCCTGGGGAGGGTATTGAATCAGATCCGGTTGGCCCTTCTAAGCTGATTCGCGTTTCCCTTTCTGGTATTCAAGATACGATTGCCGAGGATTCTCATCTTGTTACAAGTGTTGCTCCTGGATTGAATGGAGCTTTAGCTTATCGCACGGATAATGGGGATACCGTTGTTACTGGCTCTGGGAAGCGATGGAATGGTAATGGCGTGCCGTTGCTCTGGCTTGATGAACATCGAGTGCTTGTTGCGCAGGGTCTCGGCGTGTTTTTGTTAGATATGCGAACGTTGAGTTTTGATTTGCTTGTAGAATTACCTGCGGCTCCATCTGTGGCATCTGTGTTATAATTATGAATAATATGGCTACACCATCACAAAATTTTTCTACGGGCTGGATCAAGATTTGGGTTAGCCTTGGGCTTGTCGTCGTTCTTGTTGGCTTGTTTTTGCCTACGGCTATGAGTAAACACGCTCGTTCGGAGGTACAGCGCTACCAGGAATGTGCCGCAGGTCAAAGAACAGATTGTGCTTCAAGTTTGATTTGGGTTATTTACGAACAGGCGCTCAAGGAGGAAGGTGGTTCTGGACTTCTTCTGGAGAATATCCAAGCGGAGTCGAGTACGCTTAAATAAGTCAGTTTTGCTTGATTTTAGCTTTTCTGTTGATATATTGACCTATGACACGGACAATGATTTTAGAGACGGTTGGAAAGGTTGGAGAGGAAGTCTGGCTTAAAGGCTGGGTCCATACCCGTCGCGATATGGGTAAGTTGGCTTTTATCGACATGCGAGATCGTAGTGGTCTTGCACAGGTTGTTTTTGTTCCATCAGAATTAGACGATGCGTCCAAAGAGTTGATGGGAACGCTTCGTTCCGAGTTTTGTATTGCGGTGCGTGGGATTGTGAATAAGCGTGGGGAGAAGCAGATTAATCCGGCGATGCCAACAGGAACGGTAGAAGTATTGGCAAAAGAGCTTATTATTTTGAATGAATCTAAGACTACGCCATTCGAGTTGCATGATACATCCAATATTAATGAGGAGTTGCGCTTGAAATATCGCTATCTAGATTTACGCTCTAGTCGCATGCTAAAGAATTTAGTTTTGCGTGATAATGTTAATCGTTTTTTTCGAGATTATTTACACAAGCAAGGTTTTCTTGAAATCGAGACTCCGATCTTAACAAAGGGAACGCCAGAAGGAGCGAGAGAGTTCTTGGTGCCTTCACGTATGCATGAGGGTCAATTTTACGTGCTTCCTCAATCACCACAACAATTCAAGCAGCTTTTGATGGTGGCTGGGGTAGAAAAGTATTTTCAGATTGCTCGTTGTTTCCGTGATGAAGATCAACGTGGAGATCGTCAGCCAGAGTTTACGCAGCTCGATATGGAGATGTCGTTTGTTGAGCGTGAAGATGTTATGCAGCTTATTGAGGCAATGATGATTGAGCTTGTGGCGACGGTTTCTCCAGAAAAGCGTATTCAGCAAATCCCTTTTCCTCGTTTGAGTTATGCGGAGTCTATGGAAAAGTATGGAAATGATAAGCCAGATTTGCGTGAAGATAAGAATGACCCAAATTTGCTCGCTTTTGGCTGGGTGATTGATTTTCCCTTTTTTGAAAAAACGGATGAAGGCGGATGGACGTTTAGTCACAATCCATTCTCTGCGCCAAAGCCTGAGCATATGCCATGGTTGATGGATAAGTCGAATATTGGAGACATTTTGACGACGCAGTACGATATCGTGCTTAATGGATATGAAGCTGGTGGTGGAAGTATCCGTAATCACACATCAGCATCATTAAAAAAAGTATTTGAAGTTCTCGGTTTCTCTGAAGAGGCGATTCAAGAGCAGTTTGGTCATATGTTGGAAGCGTTTGAATTTGGAGCGCCTCCACATGGTGGTATTGCTCCTGGTATTGATCGTCTTGTGATGATTTTGGCGAATGAACCCAATATCCGTGAAGTGATTCCAATTCCTAAGACCGGCGATGCTCGCGATTTGATGATGGGCGCGCCTTCATCTGTGACGGAAAAAAGTCTTGTAGATGCGCATATTGAAATACGAAAACTAAGCGGTAAGTAGCTCGTTCATGGCTTACGAAGTTCGCATCGAGAAATTTGAAGGCCCTTTGGACCTACTTTTGCAGCTCGTTGAAAAACAGGAGATGGAGATCACGCAGATCTCTTTGATCGCTGTTACGGAGCCGTTCGTCCTCCATATACGAGAGAACCAAGGAAAGATTCCACCAGAAGATTTAGCGGATTTTCTTGTCGTGGCAGCGAAGCTCGTGTATCTCAAATCAAAAGCGTTGTTACCAGATTTGTCAGAAGAGCTTGATGAGGGGCCTGATTTGGAGACGCAGTTGCGACTGTATAAGGCTTATGCGGAAGTCGCTAAACAGATCGGAGCGCGTTGGAATGAGGGCCGAGAATTGTTCTCCCGTACCACGCGTACGGTAAAGCAGACGGAGCCTGTTTTTCAGCCTCCTGTGGGTATTACGCCGGATGTGCTCAAAGACTTATTTGAACGAGCTGTTAAGCGCCTTGAGCCGATTTTGAGTCTTCCACGGGCAGCTATTGAGCGAGCTATTACTATTGAGGAGAAGATTGAGCATCTACGCACACGCGTTTCCTCGATGATACAAGTTTCATTTCATCGATTTTTAGCAGATTCTCAAGATCGACATGAGATGGTGGTAGGGTTTTTGGCGCTGTTGGAGCTTATTAAGCAGCGCATTGTGCGCGTTGAGCAGGGGAGTTTGTTTGATGATATTCACTTGCATCGTATCGAATCTTCAAAAGTATGAATGACCTTTCCGCGATGATTGAGGCGCTGCTCTTTGCGGCTGCACAACCGATGACTGCCAAACAATTGGCAGATATTACGCATTCTGGAAAGGCTGATATACAGCATGCATTTTCTGAATTGCAGGGGCGTCTTGAGACGAGTGGTTCTGGGCTGATGCTGGTTGCAAATGGAGAAACGTTTGAGCTTGTGACACGGCCAGAGATGGCAGAGTTGGTACGTGTGGTACTTAAGGCGGAGACACAGGGGGAGCTTTCGCGTCCCTCAATGGAGGCTTTGGCTATCCTTGCGTATCGTGGCCCAATGACTCGGCCAGAGCTTGAGCAAATACGCGGAGTACAATCGACCTTGATTTTGCGTAATTTGATGATGCGCGGTTTGGTAGAGATGAAAGAAGAGATGAAGCTTGGACAGATGATGTATGCTGTCACTATTGATTTTTACAAACATCTTGGACTGGCGGCGCCAGAAGACCTTCCAGATTATCTCTTGTTGCGCCAGCATTCCGCTGTTACGCAGGCGCTTGAAGAATTAGAACCGATTCAATAATTTTATGAATGCTGAAGTTTTGATCATGTTGATCGGTAGTTTAGCTTTGCACGTTGCCAAGCAGACGCCGGTGAGTGGTTTGAATGGTTTGCCTGTGGCGAAGTATGTCGTTGTGACGAGCGATGCTCCTGTAAAAAAGAATCAGGCAACGCTGGGAATTGATGTCGATGCAAAAGCAGCCGTTGTCATGGATGTGGCAAGTGGTCAGATACTCTATGAGAAAGATTCTCATGTCGCATATTCTATAGCGAGCTTATCAAAAATTCTTACCGCGATGGTTTTTTTAGATGGAAAACCAAACTTGGATGAGGAGATTGTTTTTACGGCGGATGATGATGCAAGCGTTGGTAAGACGGTTATTCCTACTGGAGAGCGTTTAAAGAAGAGGGAAATTTTGCAGGCATTGCTTATTGGCTCGGTAAATGAGGCGGCGAATATTGTTGCGAGAACAAGTGGAGGAGAAGAGGCTTTTGTGGCGTTAATGAATCGTAAGGCTCGTTCAATTGGTATGGATCATACTGTTTTTTTTGATCCTTCTGGTCTTGATGCAAGAAATAAGGCAAGCGCTAAAGACATTGCGCTTGCCCTGCGCGCAGCTCTTAGTTATGCAGATTTGCGCAATATTACAGAACAACAGGATGTCCATTTGGTTGGTCGAGCGACGAATAGGAATTATTTTATCCAAACGACAAATTTACTTTTATCCTCAGATTTGAACCGGAAGCCTTACCATATCGTTGCCGCAAAAACAGGCACATTGCCTGAAGCTGGTTATTGCATGGCTCAGGCTACTCGTGATGCAAATGGCCATGAAGTTATCGCGGTTATTCTAGGCGGTGCAACGCATTTTTCTCGGTTTCAGGATGTAAAGGCGTTAACATACTGGAGTTTTCAAAACTTTGCATGGAATGGCAAGCCAGTAAGTTTGCATCAAGAGAATTAGCTCTGTTCTTGCCAAGGTTCAAGAATGTTGGTAAATTGTTGCCACGTAAAATCCTTTGGATCACGTGGCCCTTCGGGGCGGGGTAGCTCAGTTGGTTAGAGCGCGGGACTCATAAGCCCGAGGTCGGCGGTTCAATTCTGCCCCCCGCTACCATGCAAAAATCGCGCTAATTAGCGCGATTTTTGCTTTTAGCGGTTGTTATGATAGAATATTTTACGGTTTATGTTTATTACTACTCATGCTGTTTTGGGAGCTCTGATTGCCCAGCATTTGCCAAATAACCCTTTTGCGGCGCTCGTCCTTGGAGTCGCCTCGCATTTTGTGAGCGATATCATTCCGCACGGAGATACAAAAATTTATAAGAATTATCTTTCTGGTAAAAGCGTTAAGTCGTCTGTGGCCTATGTCACTATTGATGGAATTCTTACGACGCTTTTTGTTTTGTTTCTTTTTAATTTAGGTTTAGGTGATGCCAGACTTGCGATTACGATGGGTATTGTCGGTGGAGTTTTACCGGATTTGCTCGTGGGAATTTACGAGGTCTTCCATATTAAGAGCTTGAGTTGGTTTCATCGATTGCATTTCTTTTTTCACAATATGATCAGCGAGCAGTACGATATGACGTTTGCTTCAGGATTTGCGATGCAGGTCATGTTCCTTTCCGGGCTACTTTCACTCCTTGTCTAAAAAAACTCCGACATTACGTCGGAGTTTTTTGTGGTGCCGCGAGAGAGAATCGAACTCTCATGACCTTTCGATCGCGGGATTTTGAGTCCCGTGCGTCTAC
>CAIXDN010000041.1 GCA_903918235.1 Candidatus Uhrbacteria bacterium | reverse complement strand
GGACCACGTGAAGTAATCAAATCCGTGCCACGTCAAAAACTGATCGACTATCGTGACGCGTATTATATTCCAGACCGAATGGCTGTGTGTGTTGCCGGAAAAATTTCACCAAACATCTGGAAGATTCTTGAGAAAACATTTGGTTCGGTCAAAGCGCCAAAGACGCGTATTGATCATAACTTTGAGCCATTCAAACAGCCAGAGAAGATAAAAGAATCCGTCGCATTCCAACAAAAGAACACGGAGCAAGTACAGCTCGCTATGTCATTCTACGGCCTCCCGCTCGGCCACAAAGACCTTGCCGCCGCATCGCTCTTGGCAACGATCCTCGGTGGAACCATGTCTTCACGCTTGTTTATTCAGGTTCGTGAACGTCGTGGTCTCTGTTATTCCGTAAACGCATCGCATCAACCTTTGGAAGACACGGGTATTTTTGGTGTGATGAGTGGTCTTGATAAGACGCGTGTCGATGAAGCGGTAAAAGTCATTTGGAGCGAGCTCAAGAAAACAACAAAGGAATTAGTAAAACCAGAAGAACTTCGTCGCGCAAAAGACCACGTTCGTGGAAAATTAACGCTTGCCTTTGAAGATTCCGCCACTCAAGCCGATTGGTTTGGCAAACAATGGATCTTCCAAAAGAACGTAGAAACACCAGAAGACCGTTTGCGACGTTTGGAAAAGGTTACCTCGGCGGATATTCGTCGCGTCGCAAAGCAAATATTTAACACGGATAAAATGGCTGCCGCCGTCATTGGTCCATTTGAGAGCAAAGACAAAGTAAAAAAGCTGTTCGCGATCTCTTGATTATTTCGGCAATCTGCGGTAGGAATAAGCCGATTATGCGCAAGACTATTATTGCCAATTGGAAGATGCATTATGGCCCCGTAAAGGCCGGCGCCTGGATTCGCGCATTTCGACGCGAACGTCTGCCAAAAAATATCGATATTGGCGTCGCGGTTCCTTTTGTATCACTCGCAGCCGCTCGTTCCTCACTTGGACGCGCTGGAGTGCCAAATTTGGGCGCACAAGACACGTTCTGGGCTAACGAAGGAGCATTCACAGGTGAGATCGGTCCAGCGATGTTAAAAGAGTTTGCTTTGTCATTTTGTTTGGTCGGCCACAGTGAGCGTCGTCAGTATCTGGGAGAAACGGATGAGATGGTGGCAAAAAAAGCGATCGCGCTTCAAAAGAGCGGCATCCGCCCAGTGATTTGCGTTGGAGAAACAGAAGCACAGCGTAAAAAAGGGGAGACGCTAAAAGTTGTGCGCGCGCAGCTCGCTGCCGTAATTGCAGAGGGCTTGAAAATCGATGGTCCTGCCTCACCAATTATCGCCTATGAACCAGTCTGGGCGATCGGCACAGGAAAAGCATGTTCCGGCCAAGAGGCGATGGTTGTGCACGAGGCGATCCATGACGCTCTCGTTAAAAAGTTCGGGAAAGAAGCTTCCGAGATCCCGGTGATTTACGGTGGCTCCGTTGATCCAAGAAATGTCGCAGAATATCTCTCAACCACACATATTGATGGTGTATTGATTGGTTCAGCTTCACTGGATCCTCGCGCATTTGGCGTATTGTGTCGCGCCGCACTTCCAGCTTAATTTGAAACGCCCATGTACGTAGCGCTTATCGCGTATGGCATTTCAGCTCTCGCATTTAGCGTGATAGCTTTTGTTATCGCGAGCCACTGGAAAGAGATTCGTTTACTCGATCCTCGATCCATAAAAGAAGAGCGTCAAAAAGAAGAGCGCACAAAACTCATGACCCGCCGATTTGATCGCGTAAACGCAGATCGTCTCGCATCATGGCAACGCTTTGGTCGCGCAATCGCACGCAAGACAAAAGAATCCTACAAGCGCACAGAAGCTCGTTTGCAGTCATTTGATAATCTCTATCGCAAAGTGAAAAGTCCATTTGCAGCAATGGCTCCGTCACAGCGTGAACGCATCAAGACATTGCTCACAGAATCTCGATCATTGATCCGCGATCTTAAATGGGCAGATGCAGAGCGACGCTTGCTAGAGGTTCTCTCGCTTGATCAACGTCAGCTTGATGCATACAAATTGCTTGGCAATATGTATTTGCGACAAAAACTGTATCCTCAGGCTCGCGAAACATTTGAGTTCCTGGTAAAAACACGCAAAGCAGATGACTCAACCTACGCAGGACTTGCAGAGATCGCAGAATCAGAAGGAAACTTTCAAATAGCAGAGGCAATGTTGGTAAAAGCAGTAGAGGCAAGTCCTCGTCAGCCACATCGTCATGCAGAGCTTGCGGCGTTCTACATAAAGCGAGAATCACCTGAAAAAGCCTGGCTCTATGCAAAGCGTGCGAGTGAACTAGAATCGGGTTCCGCTAAGTACCTTGAACTATCCTTGGAGACTGCTATACTCCTCGGCGATCGAAAAGAGGCTCGCGCACGCTACAATCGCCTACGCCTCCTCTCAGACGATCCAGCCCGTTTCCAGTCGTTCAAAGACCGTATCGAGGCCATAGAACGGTAGGGGCGCATGGTAATGCGCCTTCCTCTCCTGCGCCTTCCATCACGCCGTAGTAGCTCAGCTGGTAGAGCATTTCCATGGTAAGGAAAAGGTCACCGGTTCAATTCCGGTCTACGGCTCCATGGGTGGGTACCCAAGCGGTCAACGGGGGCAGACTGTAAATCTGCTGGCCTTGCGCCTTCGAAGGTTCGAATCCTTCCCCACCCACCACAAAAACACTCCGGCAATTGTCGGAGTGTTTTTATTCTCCAATTACAATCAATTCCTCCCGCGCTCTCGTGACCGCCGTATACAGCCAGCGTCTCCATTGTTCATCGTCCATTTTTAAAAAGCGTTCTTCAAAAAGCACAACGCGTCTCGCTTGCGAACCCTGTGCTTTGTGTACCGTAAGCGCATACCCAAAATCAAAACGACTTCCAATTTCTTTTGGACCTAATCCTGCAACCGTTTCTCCACCTTTCTCCGACATAAACCCATGCTTGGAAACACGTCCATCGAAACGACGACCATCATCAGCAAAATCAATACTCATCTGATACCAATGCTCACCATCCGGGTCACAGGATTCAACATATCCTGTCATTCCATTGTAAATTGGTTGATTTTGATTGTACTCATTCTTGAGACATACGACCCGGTCACCAGCCTCCGGTTCATCGGATTCACGTCCAAGCTTTTTCCGTATCGTTCGATTGAGTTCAATACGCGTCTTGTTGCGACCACAAAGCAAAAGCCGATCATCAGGCGATTCATCCATGAGCTCATCAATCGCACTCTGAATATCCGAAGGCTCATCCGTTGCCCAAGAATATTTGTGCACATGTTTTCCATAGGAACCAGCTTCAATCTTTCCCGTAAGACGCACTTCATGTGCGAGCTGAATAATCGGATTTCCTTCCGCTTGTCGATGTACGCGCTCAAGGGTTAGATCTGGCTTTTCCATTAAATTAAAACTCCCTTCAATCGGTGGTAACTGTCCATGATCACCAATTGCGATCACCGGACGCCCCGCACCAAGAAGATCAAACCACAAACGCTGGTTCACCATCGACGCTTCATCAACAACGATCAAATCCGCTTCAACCTCCTTGCTACGTTGCCAGCCTGTGATATTGCCTTGCTTATCAACCATCGGAGAGTAGAGAAGCGAGTGAATCGTCCCACAAGTATCTTCCGGACTCAGCGCTTCATGCATCTCAAGCGTATTGCGCAGCACCTGGCTAGCCTTCCCTGTAAACGCACAGAAGGCGATTTTATGTCCAGCATTGTTATGTGCCAAAACAGCACGCAAAGCGGCCGCCACGGTCGTTTTACCGGTTCCAGCATAGCCTCCAAGTGTAATCGCAGGACCTTGTGGTTTCTTGATCCAACCAAGAAGACGCTCCAACGCTTGGCCCTGATCCGGTGATAAAGAAAATGCCGACATGGACGTGATCCTACTAGAGGAGTGGCGGAGAGGAAAGGATAGGCGTAAAATAGAAAGATGGAACGCATGCCAAAACCAAAGAATCCATTCTTGATTGTACATATTCGAGTGCTCGACGGTCAGGGAAATTTGATGACTGAGCCAGCCCCAATGACGATCAAAGATGATGGAAGCGCTGATTTGAGTGCGCTTCCAGAAAATCTAAGAGAGATGCTTGAGGCGCATGGCGTGAAAGATGAAACTGGCTATGCTCGTGTTCTACCAAAAGAGGGCGAACGATTTTTGAAATTGCTTATGCGATACTCTGGCCGTCAGTGGTACTGCGGAACAACGCCCGAGCCCCAGGATGAATAACCTATGGCACCTTTTGATCAACTACCTAAAGAAAATGTACGACCAAAGACAGAACAACTGCCTGTAGTTGACGGTTCACAAGAAATCTCGATAGAAGCATCTCCGTCGCGTGAGTCAGAAGAGCGAAGAAGTCGCAAGACGATGTTCGATCGTATTCGTGCTGTAGATACGGCGATTTTTACAAAAATCGATGTCGATCCAGGAAATGTATTTAATCGAGTAAGCCAGATTGAAGCGCTAGAGTCATTAGCGATGGGTAAGCAAAAAGAACGAAAACGACTAGGAGACGCTGGCGTAAACGCGATTATGAGGATGAAAATTGAACGTGATGGTGGAGGTGAAATTGTGGGTTTTATGAAGCAGAAATCAGGAGAAGCATACTTTGATAAAGATGGTACGCCACTTATTTATTCCGTGTCAGACGATCAATACTTTCGTAATGAGGGCGTGGATGTTGATCCGGGGCAACGTGCCATAGCGCAACAGTGGTCATCGGACTCGTTTAAACAAGAATATGCGGTGCAGATGGCAAAGGCTTATGGAGTTCCGCCGGAAGAATTTGAAGCGTACAAAACTTCATTAGAGGTAGACCGCTTTGGGCCTCGCATCGATATTCCTCCAGAAGGATTTATCGCCCGTGAAGTCGCAATGAGCCGTATCGACATGCTTTGCGAGTTTGATGTCATCCCTCCAACAGCCGCGAGAAAAATTGATCGTCTTGTTGCAGATGGGCATGGAGGTACAAAGATTGTAGAAGACATCGCTTCAGTTCAAGAGGGCGTCTCGTCAACAAGTGAAGAGAATCCGGCACGCTATCTGTCTGCGAAGGAATTTGAAGCAATGAATAAAAATAACGCGTCGGAATGGTCTGATACGATAGGTATTAAGTACACCGAGGAAGAGCGAAAAAAACTTGAGCAAGATGGTCGATTACCAGAGCCGCAGGAATCCATGGCACGTTTAGCAACACTTGATTGGCTCATGGGTTCCCAGGATCGTCATTTTGAAAACATGTTTATCGACCCAGTGAGTGGAAAAGTCACGGGTATTGATAATGGGCTACACTCCGGGCGTGCTCGTGACCTAGTAATAAAACATGGTCGAGAAGAATATGCGATAGAAGATGGAAAACGTATAAAACGAAAAAGCGATCCAACAGAAGGGATGCGTCAGCTAAGAAGTATTCCGCTTGAAATTTTGGGTCAGAGGCCAGAGCTTAAATTAGGTCCAAAGGACCAAGAAAAGATGGGGAAAATTTATAAAGACATTATGAGCGGCGGTCCTCAGAAGGAAGTAATCGAGCAAGTCTATAAAATGATGTTTCCGGATAGACGAGAAGCAAGAGTGCAAATGGGAAAATTCATCGCACGACTAAAATATATCGCAGATCATGGCCGGCCAGGCCTGACTTCCACAGAGTTATTCCCTATTGGAGCATTGACAAAGGACCAGCATGAGGAGAGTCAGATTCGGGAGAACTAAAATAGGAATAAGCATTGCTCGCGTATTTCCAATACCCTGGACAAGTTTAAAAGATTGTACAACTATGTAGTCCTGCTCTTTTGATAGGGCAGGACCATTGCGTTCCAAGGAGGAATAGTCCGTGCAACAACAACTTGTCGGTAATCAGAGTCTACCGGCGATCCCCGAGGAGATCGCTTGCTGGCATTCTTGGTCACCTCAACTGTGTCGTCCGGAAAATACGAACGACCTGATGAAGCGCTGCCAAGAAGTTTGTGCGTTCTCAGGAGCCACGAGTGTGGCTCTGATCGATCGTGAGAGCGTAGGAAGTTTGAATCACTCAGCGTGGAAGGGGATCGACACGCTCGTCCGCGAGCACTGCTATGAGCTCGTGAAGAGCTTTGCCATCGATGGCAACCTCATGCGCGCTCAGATGAACTCTCTCTACCCAGACTCGATGGCATTCGGCGTATGGGAAGAGCTCTTCTCTGAGCCTTCGACCATCACGGTCAGGAGTCAGTTGATGGAGAATGTCCGCATTCTCCTGTTCTACGTCACGATTTTGTCTCACCTCGGATGTAGAGATGAAATGGTGCGTTTCAAGCCGTTTCTTGATCTGGCTCGAGATGGATTTATTCCACTCGGCATTTCCCTGGCGCATAGCCACCAGTTTCTCGTCATCACAGGATGACTCTCTGCCCCTGTGCTACCATCTCGGTAGCGCAGGGGCTCTTCTAAAAAAGTACGTATTCATTGATGATTATGACTATAATCCTTGTGGGTATTGTCTTTTTTTAAACAATATGGCATGATCCTGCCCGTTCGTTCCGCTCTGTATCCGCGCCGCCTTAGCTCAGCTGGTAGAGCAACACTTTTGTAAAGTGAAGGTCCGCGGTTCAAATCCGCGAGGCGGCTCCACAAAAATTTCTATATGTCCCAAGACAACCTCATCAAATTGGAATGCACAGCTTGCCGCAAGGTAAACTACCACTCCAAGAAGAACAAAAAGACGATCAAGGCCCGCCTTGAGATCGCCAAGTTTTGCAAGCTCTGCAAAGGCCGCACTCCACACAAGGAGACAAAATAAGGTTGTGACACAATAAACACAAACGCCCCATATCCATTGGGGCGTTTGTGTTTTATAGTTCCGAGTATGTTTAAGAGAATGTTTGCATCGCCACCATCAACCAAGGTCCAGATCACCAAGCCAGTGAACCCAATTCTCACAGAGGCATGGCCTCCCGGTTCTCGTCGTGTGTATTGGATTGGGGTTATTCTCTGGGTGGTTATCATGCAAGTTCCAGCAATAATAAGCGATATCTTCTTGCGAAGGTATTGGTGGCTTTGGCATTTGTTTGCATTCCTTTCAGGATTCACGATTGGCCAATATATGATGATGCGCATTCTCGCGGTGGCTATACAAGAAAGGAAAAATCAGGTGTGATATCGCACATGAAGCCGACAGAGCCACTAACAGGAAGCGATTTTTACCGCTTTTTCCAATGTCCTCATTGGCCATATTGGGAGCGTTTTGGCGATCTCGCAGATCGTCGTCCTCTGACAAAAGAGGAAGAACAACGGATGAGCGATGGTCTTGCTCATGAGCGAGATATCGTTTCCAAGCAATTTGGCACTTCTGATGATGTAAGTGAGATCACGAATGTTGATGAAGGTGTCACGCGTACACTCGAGTTAATGCGCGCTGGTGCTGCGGTAATCTACCAAGGTTGGTTGCGTGATGGTGATTGGATCGGTCGGCCAGATCTCCTTGAACGACAACCAGGAAAAAGTCTCTTTGGTGACTGGTATTACGTTCCTCTCGATGTGAAGCGCGCACACGAACTAAAAAAAGAGCACATGTGCCAGCTCTCATTTTATGCAATTCTCGTCGAGCGTGCGCAAGGATTTTTTCCCTCACACCCATCAATTATTAACGGAGATGGCGAGCGCCTCTCATTCGACGCAGCTGCATTCCAAAGCGAGTTTGCATCAATCGTGGAGCAACTTGAGCGTATCCGCTCCGGTGAAATGCCTGCGCCCGTCTATCGCAAAAGTTGCAAAGACACATCGCCATGGGGCGCTGCTTGCTTGCGACTTGCTGAATCACGTCGTGACATTGCGCTCCTCTTTAATGTCGATGTAAAAAAACTAAAAGCATTACGCTCGCTTGGCGTGCTAACCATTGATGATGCCGCCATCATGGACATCGATGAGCTCGAAGGAAAGATCGTTGGTCTCACAAGAAATGCCCTTGAAGCCGTGCGACGACAAGCAGAATCATTGGTGCGTGGATCCGTGATGATTCGGAAACCTTTCATGGATCCAACTAGGGGATTAGAAATACATTTTGATATTGAAAGCTACCCACCAGAGGATCTCGACTACCTCTTTGGATTCTGGCTACCAGATGGATACAAGGCATTTGTCGCGGAAAATGCAAAAGAAGAGGAGCATCTCTGGAAAGATTTTCTCGCATGGATTGAAACATTACCTGAGCGTTATACGGTCTATCATTATGCAAACTATGAAGTCACCCGTCTCTCCGTATTGGCAAAACGCTATGGCGGCGACGACAGCGCATCTCTCATCCGCTTCCGGAATTCCATGGTTGATGTAAAAGAGATTGTTCGTGAGCAAGTCGTTTTTCCCTTACATTTCTATAGCTTAAAAGCGATCGCAAAATTTCTTGGCTTTGCCTGGGAAGGCGACGTACAGGGCGGGGGAGAATCCATACTTGCGTATGAACGATGGCTCAACGCGGGCGATCGCAAGGTCTTGGATGCTATCACGCAATACAATCGTGAAGATGTGCAAGCGACCGCGCATGTTTTAATCTGGTTACGAAAGTACGCAAAAGAAATTCAGAATTTTACCAAACCTTTTCCATGGACCAATTAAATCGTATGTCATTTCTACGGCGCTCAATGCGAGGAGCTCTTCTCACCTGCGTGAGTATTCTTTGGTTAGGAGGCGTATGCGCTCCGATGGCGTATGCGCAAACGACCTCAACTGATGAGGTTGTTACATCAACGGCGCCAACAGAAAGCGGAACAACCTCAAATGGAACAGACGGAGCAGATGCCCCGGTAAACAACGCATCCGATCGCGAGGGCCAATATGAGCGTGGTTTAGTTGAGTCGGTGAGTGCGGGTTCAACGGTGATTCCAGGTGGCGCAGAGCAGGTAAAACTTTTTCGTGTACGATTTTTGTCAGGGCCGCTACTCAATCAAGTAAAAGAAATTCGTTCCGATATCGGAACAAATCCATATAACCTTGATCCACATGCAGGGGATAAGATTGTGGTGTTTATGCAGTCAGGTGAAACAGGTTGGAACTTGTATATAGAGGGTTTTGATCGTCGTACCGCAATGATTGTTTTGATCGGCTTATTTGTCTTTACGCTTATTTTATTATCCGGTTGGCAAGGCTTTAAAGTTGCCTGCGGAGTTGCGCTTTCAATTCTGATGATCGGATACGTCCTGATCCCATTATATCTCCGCGGTGTAAATGCTGTACCACTTGCCATTGCGATATCTGGAATATTCACACTCGTCTCCAACGGCCTTGCAATAGGATGGAATCGTAAAACCGTAGTCGTCGCTGTCGGGACAATGGGAGGCGCTCTTGTAGCATATGTAATCTCGCTGATCTTCGTTGATGCGACGCGTCTCTCTGGGCTCTCCACAGAGGAAGATCGATCATTCTTCAATAAGAATCCATTGCTTGATCCACGCGGTCTCTTGTTCGCTGGAATTATTATCGCTGCGGTTGGTGTCTTGGAAGACGTGGCTGTATCGATTGCCTCCGGAGTTTCGGAAGTTCGCAATGCAAATCCAAAAGCAGGGTTTAAAGATCTCTTTACATCCGGAATGGTCGTTGGTCGTGATCATATGGGCGCGCTCGCAAATACGCTCGTCTTTGCCTATGTTGGTGCGTCATTATCAACGCTTCTCATGTACAAACAATTCGGCGGATCCTGGCTAAAATTCATAAACTTCGATTCCGTAACAGATGAAGTTGTCCGTTCTCTCGCTGGAACGATCGGTCTCGTCTTTACCGTACCAATTACCGCCTTGCTCGCAGCTTGGGCAATGGTGCGTACGTCGGGCGGAGGAGAACATAAAGGACATCATCACTCATGAAAAAATACGCGCTTGAATGGACCGTCTTTATCTGTGGAGCGGTCGTCATGATTCTTGAGCTCGTAGGCTCGCGTATTCTTGCTCCTTATGTTGGAACGTCGATTGTCGTTTGGACAAGTTTAATTGGAGTGATTCTTGGAAGTCTAAGTGCTGGATATTATTGGGGCGGAAGAAGAGCAGATCAAAACGCACAGCGAGAAGAGCTAGCACAGATTATTCTGCTTGCTGCGATATGTATTGTCGCAACAGCCATCCTAAAAGAGCCGATACTGAATGTCATAAGCAAGGTGATAAAGAATCTTTATATAGCAACGGTCACATCAACGCTTCTGTTATTTGCTCCAGCAAGCGCGATCCTTGGAATGATCTCTCCCTA
This sequence comes from Candidatus Uhrbacteria bacterium, assembly GCA_903918235.1. Lineage (GTDB taxonomy): Bacteria > Patescibacteriota > Patescibacteriia > 2-12-FULL-60-25 > 2-12-FULL-60-25 > CAIXDN01. The sequence goes on along the minus strand of CAIXDN010000041.1, from coordinate 53,783 downwards.
CGCCGCAAAGCTTAAAATGTACGATACAGAACACGCAGGCACGACGATTGGAACGCTTTATGCGCTTTCAACGCTTGGCAGTATTGTCGGTACATTTTTAGCGGGATTTTTGCTGATCGCGTTTTTTGGTTCAACGAATATTTTATATGTATTAGCCGGAACGCTTATCCTAGCAACAATCATCCTTCAGAGAGACAAGATACGCATAAAATTGATCATGCTTGTCGTGATTGGTGTGATAGCGGCTCTCGGCTTCTTTTCTCAAGCAAAAGCAGAGTCAAAAGGCATGATTGACGTCGATACAAGCTATCAGCGCATACAGATATATCCAATCCAATACAAAGACCGACTCGTAAGAATATTACGAATGGATAAATATGGGCTTCAATCGGGAATGCTTCTTGATGGAGACGTGACAGAGCTCGTGTTTGATTATTTAAAAATGTACAACATGGTAGAGCAATTTGTCTCACCGCCAAAACACGCACTCATGATTGGCGGTGCTGCATATTCCTACCCCAAGGCATTTCTAAAAAAGTTCCCAGAAGCAGATCTTGATGTCGTAGAGTTTGACCCGGCCTTGACCGCGTTAGCGAGAAAATATTTTTTTCTGACCGATGACCCGCGGCTTCATATTTTTCATGAGGATGGTCGTACCTTTTTAAATAAGGCTCCATCAACAATGTATGATGCTATCTTCGTAGATGCGTTTACGTCACTAACTCCGCCTTATCAGCTCACAACACGAGAAGCCGTACAAAAAATGTCAGATAGATTACAGGAGGATGGCGTTGTTTTTGTAAATCTTATTGGAGCATTTGAGGGTGATGCAAGTCCATTTTTTCAGGCAGAATACGCGACATATAAATCAGTGTTTCCAAATGTCTATGCATTTTGGGTGAATGAGGACGATGCAACAAAAAAACAAAATCTCATGATCGTCGCAGCAAAATCGGCAGAACCAATGGAGCAGGTACCAGCGAATGAAGAGATTGCGCAATATCTAAAACAGCGTTGGCAAAAAGACATCACAACCGACATGCCAATCCTCACAGATGAATACGCCCCCATCGAACGCTACATGATGAGAGTCTACTAAAGGTCGCACCACGTGAAGCCATAGAAAAAGCCACAGCGTTCGCTATGGCTTTTTACGTGGTCGGGCTAGAGGGACTCGAACCCTCGGCCTCATCGTCCCGAACGATGCGCGCTACCAACTGCGCTATAGCCCGAAATTGGTACTCATGATCGCGATCGAGATTAGCAGGTCCAGAGAGGACAATCAAGGGGAGACAGGGGATTGATCTTTCTACTGTTTTAGGCTATATTCGGCAATATATCCTATGAACAAATCTCGTATCCTCGTGTTATCAGCGGTGGCGATCGCAGTCGCATTGCTTGGAATTGGCGGTGCCTGGTTTTGGTCTATTGGGTCAGTAACGTCAGAGCAGGCTCCATTGATCCGTATGGAAGTCATCAGAGGGAATGTTGAGTACAAGGTTGGTGAGACATGGATGACGGCACAAAACCTCCAAGAGGTTCATGCCGGCGACATGATCAAAACCGGTACAGATGCTGAAGCGCAAATTCTCTGGGGCGATGAAGGCGTGACGCGTGTCGATCAAAATACAGATCTTGTGATTAACTCAGCGCCAACAGATATTTCCGGTGGAAAAAACATCGGGATTCATCTCCAGCTAAATGCGGGACGCATTTGGAATCGTATGCTGAAATTGCTTGATGTCGATAGCTCGATAGAGGTCCGTACAAGCGATGTCGTTGCGACGGTGCGCGGTACAACCTATGGCATCAACAAATTTTCAACATGTACGGAAGCCTCTGTTTCAGAATCAGTTGTCAGCATAATGGCCGTAGGGGCAACGGAAGAATCTCTCATTGCGGATAATGAAACAGCTGGTTTTGGTGCAACAGATTGCAGTAAACCTTTGCGTGCATTAACGAAAGACGATACCTGGCAAGCAGAGCAAAAAAGAAAAGACACGCAGTTTGATCGTGATGAATTAAAAACGCTGCGTGCGCGTTTTGAGGCGCGTGCAAAAAAAGGAGGCGCCGCTCCTGCATGGGCAAGAGATGCATCAGAACAAGCACATCTTGCGCTTGCCTCGGAGACAGACCGTCAGCAATTAGCGATCGATTACGCAAAACGTCAGTTAGCACTCGCCATGATAAATCCAGAGTATGCAAAAGAAGCGCTTGCAAGAATTCGCTTGCTCTTGCCTATCATTGGTGACAGGGCTGATGCGCTACGTGGAGAGCTTCATACCATTGCAACATTGCTTGCCCGTACACGATCTTCCGCCTCAGATTCTGCATGGATCGATGAGCTTCGCTTACTGCGTGATGCCGTCATAAACAACAAAGAAATCGATGGACAATATCGCGAGTTAATCCGCATCGATGAAACGGTGGATGATCTTCTTGGTGGAACAGGTCTACCTGGTGCTCGTACGCACATCATCGCAAATCTCATGGCTCGTCTCGATGCCGTTGATGCAAAAATCGGTCAGCAGGGCGATGCACGACTAAAAGCAAAGTCCAAAGCAGTACGCATACGTGTGTCATCCATACTCGGTCTCGTTGAAGCGCCAGTACCAGTACCAGCACCGATTGAAATTGCTCCTGAAAATAAACCAATCATCCGTATTAATGAGCCAAGCATACAGAATCCTGTCCTAAGGCCACCAACGACAAATCCAAAACCAGCGCCTACACCAGCCCCGGCCCCAGCCCCAGCCCCAGTAACACCGCCACAGGTTGTACGCGATTATGAAACCTTGTCCCTCGTTGCGACACCATCCGTGTCAATTGGAAGTCAAACGATGAAGATAAAATTATTTGGTACAAAGGCAGATGGTCAAGTTGATGATCTGACATCGCAATCAACCTTTGCATTAGCGAACCCTACCGATGGTCAATTGCAAGGAACTATCGTCATGCCGATCCTTGTCGGGACAATCACGATACATGGCAGTTTCCGTGACGCCGTGGGCACAAGAACAGTATCAACAAGCATAACGCATTCACAGCCAAAGCAAGCAATAACGCTCCAGTCGATTGAGATCCGCTTAATGAGCCCGACAACGGTTACATGTAGCGCAAGTCTTCCATATAAAGTATTTGCGATAGACGGCGCCGGTGGAGAAAAAGATGTGACGATTTTTTCCACGGTATCAGTAAGCGACCAAACGCTTTTGTTCGCGAGCAATGGAAGTATTATGACATTCTGTGCCGGTCAGCAGACGCCAGGAATTGTGACGGCGCACTATACAGAGCTCGGCGTAACAAAGACCGCCTCAGTCACGATTACCGTCGTACCAGACCCAGCAACCCCAAACAAGCCTTCGTACTACTTTATTTATTAGAAAAAAAAGAGCGCCCCATCCCGCGAAAGCAGGATGGGGCGCTGTGTAAGAGTCTCTGCCGTAGAGTCGCTACGGGAGAGCGCCGACGATCGGCTCGCAGTACTGGCAAGCACATGTGTTTGCCACGATACTGCGAGCACCACTTGGATCCTCGACGGTGAACATCTCTCGATACTGATCGAGAGAGATGCCGGAGCAGTCCCAGTAGGGTGCTCCGTCTTCCTGTGTGAGAAGGAACTCAGCCACGTGCTCGCAGCTCGTGACCTCGCTCCCTGGTCGGCACGAGTAGCCGCCCGTGGATACGGCGACCGGAGCCGCTACCACCGGCGGAGCCACCACCAGAGTCGGGACGACAGTCATGATGGGTCCCGGTTGCACCGGGTGGGGAGTCGGCGCGACAATGGCTCGGGGAGCCATCGTGAGCGGAAGCGGACGAACATGCCTCGTGGCATGCGGCGTGACGCGCGGCGTCGCAGTGGCAGCCTGCTCGCGACCCTGGAACACGAGTCCCAGCACCACGAACATGAGCACCGTGAGCAACGCGAAACCCAGCTTGAGGCCGAGGTTCCGATCAGGGTCCTGCTTCCCGCGTCCAACCGGAAGCGGAGGAGGAACCGAGGACGGCCTCGAGGAAGTCTCGGTCTCAGTCTCAGGAGTCTTGTGAGGAACATCTTCAAACTCCGCCTCGACCACCCCTGCCGGAATTGCTTCAGTGACTGCCATCCTTCTCTTCTCCTTCTCAGAGGCCTCAGCAGAGGCCTCCTTGGTTGTTGGTGAGAGACACAGCGTCCCATCCGGCTGCATGCCAAGGATGTAAGCCGCAGTGCCAAACGAGAGCACCTGTCCAACCTCGACCGACATCCCCACAGCGGGAACGAGGATCTCGCCGAGGAACGTTCCTGCCTTGGTCAGATACGGCTTGACCACGACCGCATTGTGCTCTGGCAAGTACTCGAGGAAAGCGTGATACGCTTCCACACTCGCATTCCCAGACACAACCACGTTGTTATCGGGATTGCTCCCGACCGTGATCCGATGCCTCAGCTCAGGCATGGTCGCCCGAGCCCGAGCCTCAGCTTCAGCCTCGAACTCAAGCATGGCTTGCGTCCTGGCCGTCGCGACAGCCGCATCGAGCTCAGCCTTCGCCTTCGCCTCCGCCGCAGCCTTCGCCGCAGCTACGGCGGGTTCGATCTCCGCCTCGACTCGCGCAGCTACTGCGTTATCGAACTCGGCCTGCGAGGGAGAACCTTCTTCGTCATTCTCATCCTCTACCGTTTTCGACTCGAGTGGCTCATCCTCATCGAGAGCGTTGGGGTCGAAGCTGTCATACAGATCTTTCTTTGCCATGAATTCCTCCATTCAGTAGTTCTCAATTTGTGAAAATTCGCGTTCACACGAACGTTCGTGGAACGATATAAAGTACCACAAATTGGCTAAAATGTCAATGTTTATGAACAATGTTGCGCAAAAGGCAAAAAAATGGCTAAAATAAGGGCTATGTCAAGACCAAAACCAGTCGTTCTAATGATTATTGATGGATTCGGAATTGCGCCCCAAGCAGATGGGAATGCCATTTATGATGCGAAAATGCCTGTATTTAAACGCTTGATTGAAGGCTATCCAGCGATGACAGTTCACGGCTCCGCTGGTGCGGTCGGACTTTCTTGGGGAGAAATGGGTAATTCTGAGGTTGGTCACCTCACAATTGGCGCTGGTCGCATCTTCTATCAAACGCTTCCACGCATAAACCTCTCCATTGAAACGCAAGAATTCTATAATAATTCCACACTAAAAAAAGCGATCGCACATAGAAAATCAACCGGAGGACGACTCCATTTGATGGGGTTATTGTCACAAGGAAATGTACATGCATCGCAAGAACACCTAAATGCATTGCTCGAGTTTTGTCGTCGAGAAGGAATAAAAGATATTCCGGTTCATTGTTTTCTAGATGGTCGTGATGCGCTTTATAATTCCGCAACAAGCTTTGTAACAGAATTAGAAGCAAAGATGGCAGAGCTCGGCGTTGGAAGGATCGCATCAATGGCAGGACGATATTTTGCAATGGATCGTGACAACCGCTGGGATCGTGTAGAAAAAGCCTACAATGCCATTGTAAAAGCTGATGGAGAGCACGCAAATACAGCATTGGAAGCACTCGAGACATCCTATGCAAAAAACATCTTTGACGAGCAGTTTGTCCCAACCATTATAAACGGTGGCGCGCCAGTACAAGAAGGGGACTCCATCGTCTTCTTTAATTTCCGTCCAGATCGAGCGCGTGAAATAACAAAAGCATTCGCCTTACCAGCCTTTGATAAGTTCCCTCGGGAGTATGTAAAAAATGTCTTTTTTGCAACGATGACGGAGTATGAAAAAGATCTTCCTGTTGAAGTAGTGTTTCCACCACAGCCAATAGAAACCTGTTTGGCAAAGGCTATTTCCGACGCAGGTCTACGTCAGCTCCATATTGCAGAAACAGAAAAATATGCTCACGTAACATTCTTCCTCAACGGAATGGCAGAGGATGAATTTCCTGGCGAGGACCGCGTTATTATCCCAAGTCCACGTGTCTCAAGTTATGATGAAGTTCCCGAGATGTCTGCATTTGGTATCGCTGATCGCGTCGTCAAAGAAATCGCTGCCAGCTCCTATGATTTTATCGTCCTAAATTTTGCAAACCCAGACATGGTAGGACATACAGGAAATTATCTAGCAACGATTAAAGCCTGTGAAGCCGTTGATAAAGCGATCGGAATGATTGTTGATGCAGCGCTCGCCGTTGGTGGTGCGGTAGTGATTACCGCCGACCATGGAAATGCCGAGGAAGTAAAAAATCTTATAACAGGCGATATGGATAAAGAGCACTCAACAAACCCGGTGCCATTCATTGTTGCCAGCAAATCTCTTGAGGGAATTCGTGCGCCTTCTGGCGATGTGATTGGGGGTGATCTCTCATTGAATACTCCTGTTGGCATGCTAGCCGATGTCGCGCCAACAATATTGAAACTGCTTGAGATCACACCGCCATCGATCATGACGGGTCAGTCATTGATATGAACGTAATACGGATGATCAAAATAGTATCCGATCGGTATCCAGAAAAAGGAATGATGGATATGGGGAAGGCTGAGGACACGCTCATCGCAACTCTACTGTCGGCACGTACAACGGATAAACAGGTGCTGCGAGTCTATCCAGTATTACGAAAACGCTTCCCGACGATGAAAGCGCTTGCAGAGGCCAGTCTCGAGGAACTGGGAGTTATTCTGCGCCCGATTGGTTTTTACAATGTGAAAGCCAAATCAGTAAAAGCTCTCGCAAAGCAACTCCTCGATAATTTCAACGGCATCGTACCACACACGATAGAAGAACTAATGACATTGCCGGGCGTTGGCCGTAAAACAGCAAGCTGTGTCTTAGCATATGCGTTCAAGATCCCCGCGATTGCTGTTGATACGCATGTATTCCGCGTGGTTCATCGATTAGGATGGTCGAAAGGGAAAACGCCTATCGAGGTAGAAAGAGACTTGCGAGCAGGGATCCCTGAGTATCTATGGATCGAGGTGAATCGTACAATAGTCCAATTCGGTCGAGAGATCTGTAAACCCGGAAGACCACAATGTGAGAAGTGTCCGTTGGCAAAATGGTGCGTATATCCAAACAAGCCAAAAATCTGATAAGCTTTAATGCATGTCTGGAGAAATTCTGATCTTACAAGGAATACAAGAATCAATGTCCGGGGAGCTCGGCCAAAACGTTTCAATATTTTTTGCACGCTATCTCGTTTTTGTTTTTGCGCTCTTTGTTGCTTATATCGGCTTTGGAAAGGGGAGGAGACATCTACGAAAAATCGCTTATGAAGCGACATGGGCCGCGGTAATCGCACTAACGATCACAACGATCTTTGGTCATTTTATGGAGCGGGTACGTCCATATTTAGCTGATCCATCAATACACGCATTGATTCCACCGCCACTGACGATGTACTCATTTCCTTCTGGGCATACAGCAACGGCATTCGCGGCAGCGATCGTGCTTGTATACGGCGGTCCTGGAATTGGTATCATCGCGATTCTCGCAGCAGCGCTTGTAGGTTTTGGTCGTATGGCAACAGGCGTGCATTATCCAACGGATGTTATTGCCGGAGCATTGATCGGCAGTCTTGTTGGTTTCATGGTTCATCATATCCAGCTCCGAAGAAACGCAAAAAAACAACAGTCTCCGGAATCCTATGCGAAGCATCACTAAGCTCGTGGCGCTAGGAATAATCCTTGTTGGTATTTGGTTTGGTTGGCAATTTGCAAGCGTAGCGTATTGGGCCGTTCCAGTGGGCTCAGTAAAAAAGATCGAGATCCCAGAAGGCGCAGACGGGAAAGCTGTTTCCCAGATCCTTCGGGATAATGGAATTATTAAATCAGCAAGTCAGTATCGTTGGTATGGCCGTCTAGACTCTGCAACTGGACGTGCTCGAGCCGGTGCCTATCAAATTCGCCCAGAAACAAATTTCCATGAAATTGCTCGGATTCTCGCGCTCGGACCTGCAAGAGATGAGGTCCAGATCACCGCGATTGAAGGAGAATCAGTCGATGCACTCATCGACCAGCTGAGTACAGAAAACCACATTGATCCAGTAAACACAGCGCGTGTGATTGGGCATTCGATAAATCGTACAGCATTTGATGGGTCGCTTCGCGATGCCTATCCATTTCTCGCCGTGCTTCCACGCGACCGTTCTCTTGATGGATACCTTTTTCCAAATACCTACCGCGTCTGGGCCGATCAGCTCCCAGAGGCGCTTATAACAAAACAGCTCGATGAATTCAGTAAGCGATTTTCTGCAGCAAAACCAGGTCCTGCTAGCGCTCCACTTACAAGTCTTGATCAAGTAATTATTTTAGCATCGATCGTTCAGGATGAAGTGCGTTCAAATGATGAAATGCGTATGGTGGCTGGCATTTTCTTAAACCGTCTCCGCGATGGAATGGCGCTCCAATCAGATGCGACATTAAATTATCTCACAGGCTCCGGACGTGCGCAGGCAAATGCAAAAGATCTGGAAACCGACTCACCGTGGAATACCTATAAATATCGCGGCCTCCCACCTTCACCAATCGGCAACCCTGGAGAAGCGGCGATCAAAGCCGTATTAGACCCAGAATCCAACGATTATCGTTACTTTTTAACCGATAAAGAAGGAAAAATCTACTACGCCCGCACGCTAGAAGAGCATGTCGCAAACCGACAAAAGGCAGGATATTAGCCATAAATTGACAAAAAGAGAATATTCTGTTATCATTATTCGTTCTCTGTCTTGATCGACGGAGATTCGTAAACGTGCGATGGGAGTAACCTAATGGACAGGAATGTCGCAACTCGTATTGATAACGAGGCTGACGTGTCACCTGTCGACACGGGGCAAGCAAGTACAGACCGGTTGCGCCTCACGATGCGCGATCGACTCATCACAAGAGTCTTTGAGGAGGAGTTTCTCGGACTAGCTCGTAGGCATGGAGTAGATGCAATATATCTGGTTGGTTTTGAGACCAATCCGATGCGCATCTGGAATCGCCTCGGACTTGAATATCGGTCGAGCATCATTTGTGACCGAATCAACAGAATCAACGCTCTGAGCGCGCTCGCCCTTACAAGCGATGAGCGCATAGGAGCATCAATCAAAACCGAAGGAATGCAATCGGTACTTGCATCCGTACGCCACGATTGGATTCGTGGAAAGGTAAGGCAACGAGAACACGCAAGACTCAAGCGTCAGGAAAGAAACTCACCAAGTAAGGAGGATATTCTCTGGCAGCAAATTCGCTAAACAGATCTCTGAAGCCCGGCCGCGTTAACGCGTGGTCGGGCTTCTTCATTTCCAGATTCACGAAACCTCGCTATGATCCCGCCATGTCCACGTTCATCCTCTCGCCTGACCAAGCCGGCGCAATCAAAAAAATCGATTATCCCAAAGCATTAAACCAAGAGCAGCTAGATGTCGTTTTAGAGGGGGATGGTCCTTGTCTTGTTCTTGCGGGTGCTGGTTCTGGAAAAACGCGTACCTTGACGTATCGTGTTGCCTATCTGCTCGAGCATGGCATTGATCCAGCATCAATTTTATTGCTCACATTTACCAATAAAGCCGCAAAAGAAATGGCTGGTCGTGTAGAAATGGTTCTTGGTCCAACAGCGCGAGGAATCTGGGGCGGCACATTCCACTCCATCGGTGCACGTCTCCTCCGAACATTTGCGGAAACACTTGGATACCATTCAAACTTTTCCATTCTCGATCAGGAAGACAGCAGAAACTTGATCAAGGCCGTGATGAAAGACATGGCGATCGACCCAAAAGCTCGCCGTTTTCCAACGGCTTCCGTTGTTGGAGACGTGCTTTCCTACGCACGGAATACGCAAGCAGCAATCCATACCGTTTTGGAAATAAAATATCCAAACTTTCAAGCGTTCATTGGTGATATTGAGGAAATCGGCAAGCAATACCACCAGCGCAAAAAACAAGCGAATGCGATGGACTTTGACGACCTGCTTACCAATCTTGCGATGCTTCTTGACGGCCCAGACGGTAATCGTATTTCTGATCGCTTTAAATATGTTCTTGTAGATGAGTATCAAGATACAAACACTGTCCAAGCTCGCATCATCGCCGGATTTTCAAAAGTCCATCACAATATTGTCGCGGTCGGTGATGACGCACAATCAATTTATGCATTCCGTGGGGCGAATGTAAAAAATATTCTTTCATTCCCAGAGCGATTTGAAGGCGCACGTATTTTTAAGTTGCTCACAAACTATCGTTCAACGCCAGAAATTCTTGATCTCGCAAATGAGTCGCTTTCGCATAATCGTCATCAGTTCAAAAAAGAGTTGATCGGTTTGCGCGAGAAAGGGGACAAACCAAAACTCATCGCATGCTCAAGCGCAGCACAAGAAGCGCGCTATATCGCCGACCAAATTTTAGCGCTTCGTGATGCCGGAAGTGCGCTCGCAAACATGGCGGTATTGTTCCGTTCTAGTGCTCATTCACAATCGTTGGAATTTGAATTGATGAAACGGGACATTCCCTATGAATATCGTGGCGGTCAAAAGTTCTTTGAACGCGCGCATATCAAGGACATTGTGTGCTTTTTGCGTTTATACGAGAATCCAAAAGATGAAGTAGCCTGGTTGCGTACACTTGGTCTTCAAACCGGAATCGGCGCCACAACCGCAAGTGACATTGCGGTTCAAATGCATGCGATAGAAAGCGTCGACATGATTCTCGACGGTTCCGCCGGTCTTCGGATTCCGGCGCGCGGACAAACCGGTTGGAATGACATGATGATCTTACTTCGCAAACTGCAAGAGAAGGGACGATTTCCAAATCAGTTGATACGCGCCATTACATCATCGGCATACCAAGATTATCTTGAACGTGAATATCCAAACTATCGCGAACGCTTAGAAGATTTGGAACAGCTCGCTGTTTTCGCAGAAGGCTATGATGATCTCGCAACGTTCCTCGCAGATATTTCATTATATGATGCCGTCATCGCTGGACGTGAAAAGCCAGGAATCGGCAATGAAGAGAAAATGGTTCTTTCAACGATCCATCAAGCAAAAGGTTTGGAATGGGACACAATCTTTATTATCCATTTAGCTGATCAGTCCTTTCCAAATCGCCGTGCCCTCGCCGAGGAAGATGGGATGGAAGAGGAACGTCGTCTCTTTTACGTTGCTGTGACCCGTGCACGTCGTCAATTGTTTTTGAGCTATCCATTAACGCTTGGTCAAGAGTCGCTCGTCCTAAATCAACCATCAACATTTGTGGAAGAAGTGAATCCTCATTTGTTTGAACGCGTAGAGCTTCGAGAAGCAGGCTCTGGAAGCACCACATGGAAATCTTCAAAAAAAGCTGGCGCCTGGTCATGGGATGAAAGTGAGGGATATCAAGAGCCTTCGGTGCAAATAGCACCAACCACCGTCTGGAAAAAAGAAGAAAAACCAAAGAAACCAATCAAACCAGGATCATTTTTGCGTGAGATTGAGGATCTTTAAAGGGCTTGCCCCATTCCTTTCGGCTCGCTAAGGTCATGCCAATCTATGGCATGGGCGCATTTGGAAGGCCCGGGAGCACCAGATACAGCCTGCGATCTGGTAGCAACCGCAATCGCCGACGAATACCTTCGGCGCGATCCTGCATCTCTCTTAAATATCCGTGTTTCTGGCGGTCACGATGTTTTGTTTGTCGCTGGTGAGGTAAAAAGCCAAGGTGATTTTGATGTGGCGGCAATCGTTCGGCGTACGCTTGGTCAAATTGACGCTAGTCTCTCAGCTGAGCCATTTATCACCATTGAACCAATGGTCGATCCGCCACTCTTTGGCGATCGAGATCCCTTAACCGTCTTTGGATACGCAACCTCGGAGACGGAGTCCAAACTTCCGCGCGAGGTTGAGCGCGCAAGACAGGTCCTACAATCGATCGAGTTGCGGCGATTAATGGATGCGGATTGGTACTGGCTTGGCGCCGACTATGCGGTATTCACCGGTGGCATCCGTGGCCGTGAAGTGGTGATTCGTCTTGGTCATGCCGATAGTGCTTCTCCAGAAGAAATTAAAACACGTCTCATGCGTATCCTGTCCGATAAATTGGATCCAAGTGAATTACGAGTTGTGGTAGGAACAGCAAAAGCAAATGGGGGGCTCGCAAATAGAATCGGTTCTTCTGGTCGCCGTGTTTCCCCATATGGTCGCAAGCTTCCACCAACGCCTTCTGGTGTAGGTCAGCACCTCGCGCATCCAGCAAATCTTGGTGCATGGTATGCAAGAGCTGCTGCCCGTGAACTCGTTGCCGGAGGCTTCGGTAAAGCGGTTCTAGCCGAGCTCGACTATACGCCACATGAATCCAAGCCATCAGCCATGCGAGTCAGAAATGAAAAAGGAGAAGACTTACGCGCCCATCTTGATCCTGCGCGCTTTGACCTCGAGCATCCGCCTGCCGGATGGAACATATCAAGGCTTCTTGTAGAGGCAATACGTATCTCCTTTGACAGTACTCTCCGTTTGCCCTGGGAGTTGTGATAAACTCATCAAACTATGAAGCACTTATCAAAAATCGTTCTCCCTGTATTGTTAGCAACCGCTCTCCTTGGAGCAGGCTGCGGACAAGCAAGCCCAGAAAAAGAAGGAGTGACAGCAAAGCCAGCAGAAACATCGCTCACGCCAGTTCCGCCTCCAGCCCCAGTACCAGAGCCAGCATCAGCGTCAACATCAGAGCCGACAAATCCAACATCTAAATTAGACAAGAAAATTCCTATGGAAAAACTCGCATTCCCAGGCGTACTCTCAGAACAAGAAACAAACGTAAAAGTCAGCATTAAAACAACGCTCGGAACGATTGTCGTTCAGATCGATCCAAAGGCTGGTCCAAATGCAGCATCAAACTTTGTCTATCTCGTAAAGCAAGGATTCTATAATGGAACAATTTTTCATCGCGTAATTCCAGGCTTCATGATCCAAGGTGGGGACCCAACCGGTACAGGCTCCGGCGGCCCAGGCTACCAATTCGCAAACGATCCAGTCTCAATGCCGTATTCCAAGGGTGTGCTCGCCATGGCAAACGCGGGTCGTAACACAAACGGATCCCAATTCTTCATTATGGTTGACAATGTCCCGCTTCAACCTGACTACTCCGTTTTTGGAAAAGTTGTCTCTGGCCAAGACGTAGCTGATGCCATTGCCGCAACACCTCGCAATGGCAGTGACCGCCCAAACACAGAAGTAAAAATGCTCTCCGTTACAATTGAATAAACCAGAGAATCAAGGTACGATCGGCGCATGAACAAACGTGCGCCGATCATTATTTTTATCCTCGGAATCCTCTTATGTGGAGGATTAATAACGGCATATCTTTTGCGTGGAAATCTTCGGGAAATCGTCCATAGCGCGACCAAACCAGCCCTACCAAAGCCAGTGGCATATACACCGCCAGCAACCGTTCCAACCAATCCAATTCCTCCTCTAACCCCTCCTCATGTTGAGGAGGGGAAAGCAAGGGAAGGGGCCAGCGAGCCGATCCCAACGGAAATAAATCTCGCTGTACCATTTTTATTGCAAGCACCAAAGCAAAGCTGGGTAGCACCGTTCGAGGACGCCTGTGAAGAAGCGTCTTTGCTCATGGTCGACGCCTATTACGATGGTCGTAAAACCAGCTTCGGTGCCGATGAAGGGACAAAAGCCATTCTCGCCATTGTTGCCTATGAAGACAAAGCCTACGGATACAACAAAGATACAAATGCCGAGGAAGCCTTAGAGACATCGCAAAATTATTTCCACCGTCCAAACGTAGAAATAGCGGAAGCGACGGAATCAAATATCAAATCAGCGCTCGCAAAAGGCTATCCAGTTATAGCGCCTGCATATGGAAAAGCGCTCCTAAATCCAAATTTCAGAAACGGTGGTCCAGCATATCATATGCTCGTGATCAAGGGTTATACAAAAGACGGTCAATGGATCACAAATGACCCAGGAACAAAAAATGGCCCGGACTACCTCTATCCAAAACAGCGACTCCTTGATGCGATTCATGATTTTAACAAGGAAGAGATGAAGCTCGGTCGCAAAGTAGTAATCATCGTAAAACCATAAAATATATGCCATCCCCAAAACAAAAAATCGCTCCTACCGACGGTATGGGATACCGTCTATCCGGCTTCTTGATTATAGTTGTTTTTGCATCGCTTGGCCTGGTATGGCTTTGGCTACAGCTCCCAAAAAAATCCGAACAACCAAGGGAGCGCCCAGTCGCTGTCCAGCCCGAGGTTCAGCAACCGGTCGTGAACCCATTAAAAGCCTCCTGCGAGGCCGCGAGAGGCAAGTGGGTTGATTGTGGTAATCCGTGTCATGGAAAGCCCGGAGAAGCTTGCTCAACCATATGTGAGCCTCAGTGTCTCTGCGGCGGTATCGCTGGTTTTGGTTGCCCTGCTGATCGCGTCTGTACCGATTTGGAGCCAGCGCCTCAAGCGCCTGATGCAATGGGCGTTTGTCGAGTGAAGCTTGAAGCAGTCGCCGATGCATCGTCAGGAACAAAACCGGTGCGTGAAGCTCCAGCCGGGATGGTTTGCGATGCACAAAATTTTATCTGCGTTGATCCCGCCTTTGCAGAAAATGAATTAACAAGTCCATTTGTCGCCACCGGAACCGGTATCGCATTTGAAAATACGATCAATTGGCGTTTGCTGAATGGAAGTGGGGGAGAGCTGGAGAAGGGCACAGTAATGGCTGATGCTCCTGATGTTGGACAGCCAGGCCAATTTGATATTCGAGCGTTTTTACTTCAAGTACCAACAACAGAAAAGGGTACGCTGGAAGTATTTGAATATTCTGCAAAAGATGGAACACCAATTCACAAAGTAAGCATTCCTGTAAAACTCCCAACGGAAGTCATGGAGGTCCGCGTATTCAAATCAGCGATGGATGGAAAAGATTGCTCCGCTGTTTTCCCAGTCTCAATAAGCATCCCTCGATCGGGCCTTCCCGTTGAAACGTCGTTGAGACAGCTTCTCACGGATGCGCCAGTAATCACGCCGGGAACACGTTTAATTTCATTATCGGTAAAAAATGGAACGGCAACAGCAGTCTTTAGCTCGGAACTAGAAGGCTACGGTGGGGGTTCCTGCGCAGCTCAAACCGTTCGTTCTGAGATTGAATCAACACTCAAGCAATTTCCGTCAATAAAAAACGTCGTCATTTCTGTTCAAGGCAAAACGCCAGAAGAATCACTACAGCCATAGGTTATGACACGCAACAAAATGCCTTGGCGTCTCGTGATTTGTGTCACACTCGGTCTCGCGCTTGGAGGAGTATTTGGAATGCTGCTGGATCGTTTCACGCCGACGCATCCAAAGATTGATATCGTTAAAATAATTTCAGTCCCATTGGTTTCCGCTTCCTCATCGCCGATGATTACTGGTGGCGTTGAGACACCAGAACAAAGCGATATCCGCCTATTATTTGTTGGCGATATCATGCTGGATCGAAACGTAAAAGCACGTACACGCGTTTCCGGTGATCCAATATACCCATTTCAAAAACTATCAAAAAATTGGTTAGCAAGTTTTGAGTACACGATCGGAAACCTAGAAGGCGCACTCACCGATAAACGCCGACCTCCAGAAAAATCTATCGACTTTCAATTTGATCCATCTGAAGCGGCGATTATCAAATCACAGGGGATAGACGCGGTCTCACAAGCAAATAACCATGCACTCGACCAAGGAGCTCTTGGCTACGAAGATTCTGTCCGTCGTTTGCGTAGCTCCGGTCTTCTCGTCTTTGGTCATCAAGTCCAAGACGACGTAATTGCGCTCGCAACAACAACGATTCAAGGTCATCGTTTTGCATTTCTTGGATTCAATACAACCGATAATCCGCTAAATCGAGAGACAGCCTCATCAACGATCGCACTTGCAAGACAACAGGCTGATACAGTGATTGTAACGATGCACTGGGGCTCGGAATATCACGACAAACCAGATGCTTCTACCGTTGAGCTTGGGCATTGGCTCATTGATCATGGCGTTGATATCGTCATCGGCGGTCACCCACATTGGGCGCAGGGCATTTCAACCTATAAAGGTAAACCAATTGTATGGTCGCTTGGAAATTTTATCTTTGATCAAGATTGGTCACCGGAAACAAGACAAGGTTTAACGGTAGAAATTGATATCGGACAAAACATCAGCATCAAGCCGATACCGGTGCAGATCGACGCAAGTCAGCCACGGGTTTTAGAAGGGGATGAGCGTGTAAAAAGATTAGAAAGTTTAGTAAAGATTTCTGATAAAGAGCTTGCAGATCAAATCAGGGGAGGCGTGGTAACATGGTCTCAATATGCAACCGGAACAAAACGCTAATGCAAATCCATTTGCAGAACCAATCGTCGAGGAAATCAAAATTGCGCCAAGGTCAAAGCGTAGAAAAAGAACAGCGGCGCCAGTTGTTGGGATTCCGCATAAATTGGACGAGTTGTTTCCGGATCATGATCTGACAAAACGTTATCAACCAAAATATATTGGCAAAGGCGGTGAGAACTTGGTGTATCAAGCAAAAAATCATCAGGGGGTTGTGATAAAAGCGCAAAAATTACCATTGGCAAAATCGATGGCATGGAACAAAGCGCATGGTCTAGAAACGGGTGACGATTCTCAGGCGGTTGAGGAATTGCGCACAAGAGAACTTCTCGAGCAACGTGAACGTCAACAAGAAATGCTGGAAGTATTTGGCGATCAAGTTCTCAAACAGCGTTATTTTGTCATGCAAGTACCTGTCGGAGAGGCGGTTCGGGAAGAGCTTCACGAGTCGCCAAATCTCTATCATGTGCAGATTCCGGAAAAAGCGGATGCGGGCTGGACGATCGTTTCCATTCAAGAGCGTGCAAAATGTTTGGCGGATAGTCGTCGTCTTTCTGTGGGCGGAGCGAATTTGGAAAAAACCATGCAAAAAAATGGGACATATAATCATCCGGCGATGCGTGATTTGTATTGCCATGTGACAGACAGTTTACTAAGTGCAGAAAGAGCGGAGCAAGCGGAAGTTGATGCAGAAGATCTCGGTCGTTTAATGAAGGGGACACCATTTGAACCGCTTCTCAAAAAAGCATTAGCAGATCCAGACCTTGCAGAAAAACTCGCTGACTTCCAAAAGAAAGCGGTAGAGTTCTCGGTAAAAAATGAAGAAATTCTCGATATTTTAGGTACAGACAATGTCGTATTCTATCATGATGAACACGGGATGTGGACGTATCAAATTATTGATGGACTGTACCCGTTTGATAGGCGGATTCTGCAAAAGGGTCGTGAAGCATTACTAAAAATAAAGATGGGTGCTCCGGTGGATCATTTGGAAGAAAATGCCTTTTTGCAAGCAATGGGTTATGTGCGTGTCATCAATAGTTTAGGAAAGCTCTTGCGTACCGGTGCATATATCGATTTTACACCGGAGCAACTAAAAGACAGCGATTTTTCTTACGGTGACGTCATGTTCCCAAAACGATAAAGACAAAAAGACAATGTCCGGAAGAAGTGCTAAAGTTTTGGCGATGCAAATT
Source organism: Candidatus Uhrbacteria bacterium (assembly GCA_903918235.1). Taxonomy (GTDB): domain Bacteria; phylum Patescibacteriota; class Patescibacteriia; order 2-12-FULL-60-25; family 2-12-FULL-60-25; genus CAIXDN01. The sequence goes on along the minus strand of CAIXDN010000041.1, from coordinate 36,302 downwards.
CTCACCGTCTCCCAATTCGTCACCTACGTAAATGATACCTTCAAAGCCATCTGGGATCCGACGCTCGTCGCCCTAGAAGGGGAGGTGACAGAGTTCCGTGTCTCGCAAGGGCAATGGGTAAATTTTAACGTAAAAGATGGTGACGCACTTGTTTCTGTCTTCATGGTGTTTGCAAAACTAGGTCAACCGCTCGCTGATGGAATGCGAGTCCGTCTCTATGGTTTTCCGCGCATCTATCCAAAGTATGGAAAATTTTCCTTTAGCGCAGATCGTGTGGAGCTTGTGGGCGAAGGTGCGTTGCAAAAAGCCTTAGCAATGCTCCGGGCAAAACTTGAGTCAGAGGGGATATTTGATCTATCGCGCAAACGCAAAATCCCACGCTTTCCACAACGCATCGCCCTTATCGCTTCAAGAGAAAGCGCCGCTTACGGCGATTTTATCCGCATCGTGGACGAGCGTTGGCGTGGATTGGAAATCGATCTCTATCACGCCGTCGTCCAAGGTGAAAAAGCGCCAGACTCCGTAATCGGTTGCCTTGAGCGCGCACAAAAGAATGGTCCATATGATGCCATGGTAATCACGCGTGGGGGTGGATCATTAGAAGAACTGATGGCATTTAATGACGAGCGTGTCGTCCGCGCTGTTTACGCCTCCAAATACCCCGTAATTGCCGCCATTGGCCACGAGCGTGATATCACGCTCGTCGAGGAAGCCGCTGACATTCGAGGCTCTACTCCGACGGACGCCGCCCGCCGCCTCGTCCCGGATCGTCGCGATGTTTTATATGAGATTGCGACACTGGAAGGTGGAATTGAGCAAACACTCTTACAAAAAATCAAAAACGGTCGTGACACCATTGACCGTGCAACTACCGGAGCCGAGCGCTGGCTTGAATCGTTCCGTCTTAAAGTCGCTTCGCTCTTACGCCTTATTTCATCATTCAACCCAGAGGCAATCGTAAAGCGTGGTTTTGCCATCGTGAGTGATGCACAAGGGAATATTCTTTCCACGATAGAAAAATTAAAACCAGGAACATCCGTCTCAATCCGTTTGCGTGATGGAGAAGCAGGTGCCATGATTGATGGGAAACAAGGAAAACTAATCTGATATGACAAAGAAAAAGATAGAAATAGATTTTGCAAAATCATTTGCCGAGCTCGAGGAGATCGCAGCCTGGTTTGAAGAAGGTGAGCCTGACCTCGATGAAGGAATGAAGCGCTACGAGCGCGCCTCAGAACTCGCGAAAGGCCTCAAAGAAAAGCTCGATGAAGCCGAGAATCGTATCAAAGAAATTAAGAATTCATAATCCTATGCTCCAAGCCATTGCACGTCTCATTCTCTCGGCATTCGGCGTCATGCTAGTCGCATACCTGGTTCCAGGAATCGCCGTAGCGAGTTTTTGGATTGCGCTCATTGCCGCGATAATGATTGGTGTTGTTAATGCCCTCATTCGGCCGATTCTCCAAGTGATCGCATTCCCAATCACGGTGCTAACCCTCGGTCTATTTTCACTTATCGTAAACGCGATCTGCTTTGGCCTCGCCGCCTTCCTCGTCCCAGGCTTCACCGTCTCCGGCTTTGGCCCAGCCTTTTGGGGAGCAGTTACGTTGATGTTATATAGCTGGATGATCAACGTATTGATTACAGACAAACCATAGCCTTGACTTCTGCCTATCTTTTGGCTAATCTCTCACCAACGATCGCCGAGTCCTGAGAAAGTAGGGGTCCAAAAGACCTAAATTATCTACACGAAAGTGTAAGGTAGCCCTGCCGAGGATCGCGCAATGAAGCCGATTTTTCGGGTTCGGAGCACGACCACAGGACAACGTCTCTGTGGTCGTTTTTTATTCATATAACGCGAAATCTATGCCTAAAACGCGTTCCCAAAAGTCCGATGCAATCGCCGGTCTTGTCTCCGCCCTCAAGGGCGCCAAGTCCGCCGCCTTCTCGGATTACCAGGGGATGTCGGTGCAGAAGATCACCGCATTGCGCAAAAAGATGCATGCCGAGGGCGTGGACTACATCGTCGCCAAGAAAACCTTGTTGACGCTTGCAGCAAAAGAAGCTGGCTTTGACGTCAACTTCAAGTCCCTCCCAGGAATGCTCGGAGTCGCCATTGCGACGAAAGATGAGATGGCCCCGTCCAAACTCATCGGAGATGCCGGAAAAGATCAGCCGATCAAATTGGTCGGTGGTATCTTTGAAGGAAATGTTGTTGACCAGGCTTTCATTGTTCAGCTTTCTAAGTTGCCATCAAAGCCACAGTTGCTCACACAACTTCTCTACGTCCTCAATGGTCCGACAAGCGCATTTGCTCGCCTTCTCGACGCTTACCGCGAACAGAAAGCCGCCGGTGCTCCTGCCCCAACCCCAGTCGTCGAAGCTGCCCAAGTCGCTGAAGAAGTTGCTCCTGCTGCCGAGGCTCCTACAGAAGAAGCTCCAGCCGCTGAAGTTGCTCCTACCGTCTAATCCCTACTATTTACATTATGTCTGAATTGAAACAGGTTGAGATCCCTGCCAAGTTCCAGGGACTCGTCGACGCCATCGAAAAGTTGACGATCATGGAGCTTGCAGAACTCGTGAAGCTCCTCGAAGATAAGTTTGGTGTTACAGCCGCCGCTCCAGTCATGATGGCTGCCGCCGGAGGTGCTGCCGTAGAAGAAAAGTCGATTTTTAACATCGAACTTACAGATATCGGCGGTAACAAGATCGCTGTCATCAAAGTCGTTCGTGAAATCACCGGTCTTGGCTTGAAGGAAGCGAAGGACTTGGTCGACGCCGCACCTAAGGTCGTCAAGGAAGGCGTACCAAAGGCAGAAGCCGATGAAATGAAGAAGAAGCTTGAAGAAGCCGGTGGAAAAGTCACCCTCAAATAAGCCCTTCCCATCAAAACAAGAAACCCCCGACCAGTTTGGTCGGGGGTTTTGTATTCCGTTATCGCATCAGTTGGATTCGGATCTGTTCGATCAGGTTGAGATGACTCGTGTCCGTGATGCGAAACGCCTTGTTTTGGCGGACACTTTGCCGGAGTTCCCAGATCGGAACGTCGGGCATCGGATCGTTCGCGTGTCTCGGAATGATGTGCCAGTGAACATGTTTGTCTCGATTGCCAAGACTCGCTACATTCATCTTCCTCGGCTCCACAGCGACGCGCACCGCCCGATGACAGCGCAGCATATCGTTCATGAATGCGTCAGCAAAGTCACGAGGGAGCTCATCCAAATCTTCAGCATGAATTTTGGAAACGAAGAGGCAGTAGCCGTGATAGTACTGAAACCAGTTCAGCTTGAGATAGCCGGTCGGAAGCTCGGCGATGAGATCGCTTGGAGGATTCCCAGCCTTGATGTCTTTGATCTGCGAACAAAAGGAGCAGGTTGCCATGGCATCGCCAATCATTCGCCACTTTATTCCAAAAGTCAAACCCCCGCGGTAAGGCGGGGGTTTTGGAGTTACTTCACTTTGATGCTTTCTATGATTTTGATGGCTTCCGCATCTGTGAGCCAGTCGCGTGAACTTAGGAGGTAGCCATAGCTACGCCCAACGGCATACCATATATTCCAAGTATTTCCGTCTGAGCTTGATATGCTATAAACTCGCATACCATTGATTGTTCTTTGAAGGATTTTTCCTTTTGGATAATGAGCAAAATCCTGTCCATGAAGGATCTGTTGATATACTGCTTCTGAGCTTGTGGGAGAAAATATTGAAAGTTCTGTGCCTCTTTCAGCAGAGTAGCGCGATGCATCGTCTACTAAGAAAGTGTGTGTATTAGTTACAGATAAGCCATCAGGAACATAAAATGCTCCATCTCCATTATAAATTTTATAGGCAGGTCCAAAGCGTAACCAGCTTCTTAAACCCATACTATCTGCGATTCCCCCTGGATCTTCATCATAAAGAACGGTTTGAAGAACTGGGCATCGCTCTGTACCCCAACTAAAGCTGTAGGGTAGAACAAGGCTGACAGACGTTTTTTTATCAAGATAAGAAACGTATGTTTCTGCAGGTCCAGGATGACTAGTAAAACAATCGATTCCAGGGATATTTGAAAGATTATCCTGATTTTTTGGGGCGTTATCTTGGGGATTAGTGAGCTGATTTTCGGGTGGAACAATCTCAGTCTGCACTCGAGCTGCTGAATCGCTATTTACCACCTGCACCGTCTTCTTGCTCAAATTCCCAACCACGACGATCCCAAGCACCAACGTACTCAAAGCCAACAACCAAAAAACCAAATCATGGTTTTTGTTTTCCACGCGTTTTTTGATAGACATAAGACAATAATATGAGTGATAGTAGCATGCCCGCTACAACGAAATAAAGAAGAAGTGATGACATGGTGAGCTAAAGGAGTGAATTTGACATACAATTAGACATAAAGCACTATGTCTATATATGAATCCGATCACAAAATCCTATTCTGTACGAGATCTTCAACGAAACTATCGTACCGTTCTTGACGATGCTAAGAATAGCCACGACGCAATTCTGTTGATCAATAACAGCGTACCGGAAGCGGTTGTGCTCAATATCGAGACATACAACGCTCTTGTTCAAGACGGTTATCCGGTCGATGAGGTATTTGCCTTAAAACAGGTGCGTGAAGCACAGCGTTCATATCAAAAAGGCAAGGCAAAGGTTCTTAAGAATTGGGATGATCTGGATACCTAAAGCGTATGGCTTACACGATTTCATTCACGCCCGAGTTCAAGCGCGACTATCGGAAGTTATCAGATCAGCTGAAGGAAGCGCTCAAGGAGCGGGGGAGACTATTTCAGGAGAATCCATTTCATCCGCTACTTAAAACGCATAAATTAACAGGAGCGTTAAAAGAGTGCTGGTCCTATTCTGTCGATTTTCGCATACGCGTCATCTTTCAATACGTATCCAAAACGGAAATGGTTCTATTGCGTGTCGGCGACCACTCAATTTATCGCAAAAAATAGCCTATAGTTACTTTGTAACTTTAATGCTTTCAATGATTTTGATTGCTTCCGCGTCCGTGAGCCAGCCAAAAGATGCGAGGCGATAGGTGTAGGTTCTACCAAATGCAACCCAGTAGTTCGTGGAAAATCCACTGTCATCTTTATGATAGCTAATGACGGGCATACCATTGATCGTGCGTTCGCGAATTTCGCCAGCAAGTGGAGTTGTTGCAAGAGAATATTTCTCCTCTTTAAGAGAGCTGTTTTTTGTTTCAACAGAAAGCCATGCGTCGCGTTCAATACTTGGGGTACGTACAGAGCTTTCTTCAATGTAGGGACCAAAAATCGTCGTAGTCGTTGATCCGTCAAAAACGGTCGTGGCTGGTACGAGTGCGCAATCAAGATTTTTCCAGTTCGTGCTAAAAGGTACAGTGAATTTCACGAGACCATCGCCATCAGCCATGCTTGGATGAGCATTAACTTCTGCGATTTGGCTAGAGAAGCATGGGTTCACCGTTACGGTGGATGAATTGCTAGAATCCAGGGTCGTGGTTGCTGAATCCAGTGCAGGTTCAGCAGGCGCCTCTTCAGACGGTTCTTCCTCTTGCTGAGTAAAAGACGAGGAATATCCTGGGCCTTCATTCATCGCTCGTAATCTAATATTTACGTCATTAAAAATAGTGACGACGGTAAGAACCGTAAGAGCAATCAACGTCCAAAGGAGCATCCAGTGACGCAATCGGAGGCGATGATGAGGTTTTACGGCAGCTATTTTGATTGGAGTAGTCCTTTTTCTTTTTTGCGGACTCACTTTTTTAACGATAGCTTTTTTTGGAATTTTTTTTACCGTATTTATTTTTTTGGAAGGTGGCATATTTTTAATCAGTATACCACAAAAAAATAAACGACGAAGTGAATGCTTCGTCGTAAATAAATTGAATGATATTCTGATATTAGCTAATCATGGAAGATCGACTTGCCAAAGTTTATTCCCATCAACAACATAGATTTTTTTACCAGCATCGTCTCCAGAAACAGCCACGGGACCCGTCCAGGTATCAGACAAAAGTTGCGCAACAAGCTGACCATCTTTACGGAAGACAAGAACACGCTTCCCAATAGGGTCAGAAACAACGATACGGTCTGTATTTGCCGCTGTCCAAATACCAGAAGCATGTTGAAGCGGAGGATCGATCGTAACAGGGGACCAGCTTTCTTCCGCTCCAGAAAGATAGCGTCTGATAGCGCCATTATTCCAGGCGATATAAACATTTGAATCACTCGTGATACCCGCAACATCCGTAAGCGGTGAGGAGTTTTGTTTCAAGTAAGCTGTTTCCTGCGCAACGCCAGATCCGACGGGCGCATATCGCCAAATCATATTCGCAAGGGCATCAAGAATATAGAAACGTTTTCCATACAGTGCGAGTGCCTGCGTGCTAGAAGCTTTTGTTGACCATGCCGTCTGGAGAAACGTTCCAGCTTTTGGATCAAAAGAAAGCATGCTCTTTGCATCCGTGATCAGATAAAGACTGCTTGCACCAGCAGCGATAGATGTAATACGCGCCGTCCCTTCCGGAAGAGGATAACGTTTCGTTTCCTTGTTAAGAATAGTTGTCTCTATTAAAGTCCCGCCAGCAGTATCCATGGCATAAATTTTGTTGTCCTTAAATGTTGGCGATGACAAAGATCCATCCGGTGCTCCAAGCGATGTTGATGCAAGCTCAATAGGAGCCACTTTTTGCTCACGCTTAAGCTTCAACGCTAAATCCGTAAGTTCTTTGGAAAGACCGTCCTTGGCTGCCTGACGCTCGGGCGTTTTTACATCAAGACCGGCAAGAAGTTTTTTTGCTTCAGCGATATAAGCGCGTGTACGTTCTTCGTTTCCATAAACAAGATCACTTTCTGCCTTAGTCTTTTTGTCTGTCGCTTGATCAAAAACAACATTCCAAAGTTTTTGATCATTGGTAAAGCGCTGACGCGAGTAAAACCAGGCACCGCTTCCACCTAAAATAAGCAAGAGAGAGATACTGATAAAAAATGTACGTTTTCGGGTCGGTGTCAAAAGACTGCCGTGCCCTGCATTCATTCCACGAAGACTCGCCATAGAGACAGGGTCTTTCTGATTTTTTCGTGTCTTTGTTTTTGTAGATGGAGATTTACGACGCATGGACTCCTTGGCTCTCGCCCATAGTCCGACGAGCGTCATTGCGGGTTTAGGTGGAGAGATAGATGGGGAGAGGATTTCTTCTGTCTTTTTCTCATCAGCACGCATTTTTTCTACGGAGCTCGTGCTCCGGTCTTCTGTGATAAGAGGTGATTCAGCGATGCGTGTCGATGTTGCTATCTGAGCGATGACGACGCCAGCAAAATCATCAGGAATAGTACGTCGCTCTAACTCTTGTTTGATTTCAAGCGCGGCAGTAATAGGGGGAAGTCCTTTTAATTTCTCAATAATACCGATCTCGCCACGCAAGCGTTCAAAGTTATTTGTGCCAATAAATAAAATATCACCATTACGGAGGTCACCACAAAGGATAGAGGCAAAAGGTTTTTTAGGATCGATCGTTGCGGGCATGTCTAGTGACCCAAGAAGATCGAAGTTCCTAAAAGTACCATCATGTTGTTTTTGTAAGAAAACATTAGAGAGCTGCCCGATACCAGCAACACAAGCGCGCCCCTCTGAGACCTCAAAGATAAAGAGGTTGATCCGATGCCAGGCAAGCTCGCTCGGTTCGCGTTCAACGAATCCCGCGACAGCCTCATTCAGACGTTCAACTAATTTTTCAAATCGAACCATCGGGTCGATCCCTGTGCCAGAAAGAAGCGCACGCGTCTGCTCAGCGGCCGCGTTTAAGGCATCAAGAAGTTGTTCATAGGCATAAAGCGTTGAAGCAATATCCGCTATGATGAGCAAGGAAGGTCCTTTTTTACCGCCAGATTCTGTGTCATATCTAAACAAACCAACGATGCGCTCATCGGTCGTTGATTGGCTGACTTCGATTTCAGCGATGCGCAGGGGATATTCCATGGTATTTCCTAGCAAAACGTATCAAGAATAGATCGAGTATACGGGCAATAGTTCCGACCCGTCCAGCTGGCTTTCGGGATAAATCATCAACTTGTCAAGCGGTCTGTACTCGGGCATGCTTGTGGGGTCTGTATGCTTGAACACCTTTTTGGATCACGAACCCGCGTCAAGCTCTTAAGCTTGTTCCTACGCCAGCAGGAAGAACCGCTTTTTGTACGCGAGATTACACGTCTCGTTGGCACACAAATTAATGCCGTACGCCGTGAGCTATCAAACTTAGTAAAGCTCGGTTTGATTATGGAGGTAGTTGAGGAGGAGGAAGTGAAAGGAAAAAAACAGCCAGGTCTTAAAAAAAAGTATTATAAAATAAACCCGAGCTTTAAGCTCCTTCAGGAGATTTCTGCGCTGATCATGCGTGCTCAGGTGTTACTAGAAGGTCGTTTAGACCAGGATATATTGAAGCTTGGAGATGTGCGCTATCTGGCATTTCTCGGTGTTTTTTTAGGAAAAGAGAAAGCGCCTGTTGATTTATTTATTGTAGGTACCGTTGATGCAAATAAACTAAAAGCACTGGTCATCGCTTCCGAGAAGACATTAGGCTATGAAATTAATTTTACGGTAATGTCTCCCGACGAGTTTCGCTATCGTAAAGACATGACTGATAAGTTTTTGTACGCAATTTTAGAATCGCCAAAAAATGTTGTCGTTGATCGTCTCAATGAGCGTGACCACGTCGTCTAACGTCGTATGGCTTGGCTTTTTCTTGATACTCATGCGCCAGGAGAAGCGTATTTTGCGATCATGGAAGAGGGGAAGCTGCCACGCATACAAAGGGTGGAAGGTCGGACGATCGGCTTATTGCCAAAGCTAGCAAAGACCTTGGGCACAAAGGGTGTAAAAACGATGCAGGGCGTTTGTGTTGTCGCTGGTCCTGGTTCATTCTCTTCTGTGCGTTCTGGAGTGCTTGACGCAAACTTAATCGCGCGACTTCTCAAGATCCCACTCGTCGGCGTCACAGTCTCAGAAGCTCACGACCTCCCCGTCCTCTCCCACCAGCTATTCTCCGCTCACGATTCTCTACTCATTTCCTCCTACGTTGCCCCGATCTACGACAAGGAACCAAATATCACATTACCAAAGCCCGCATGAAACGCACTCGCTTCCAACGCTTCCTAGAAATTATTCCCGGCGCTCTCGTATGGACGACGTTAATTCTTTCTGTACTGCTTTCCTTTATCAAGCCGCTCTGGATGGTATATTTCATCATGGTGTTTGATTTGTACTGGCTCTTGCGCATCATCTATTTTATCCCATTCTTACTGTGGTCTTGGTGGCTCTATCGACTTGCACTAAAGCGTGACTGGCAGCATGACGTAAGCTTCTTAGATGGATATAATGAGATTCGACATCTAGTTTTTCTGCCGACATATAAGGAAGAGAAGGGGGTTGTACGCGAAACACTTCACTCACTTCTACAATGTTCGTATCCTGCGAAACGCATGATAATCGTGCTAGCTGGTGAAGAGCGTGATGCAGAGAATTTCCAGTCCGTCGTCGCGGACCTTGTGCCACAATTTGAAAAGCAATTTGGCGGATTGTATACGACGATGCACCCAAAGAATTTGCCGGATGAAATTCCGGGAAAGGGCTCCAACTTAAACTACTCGGCAAAACAAATCGTTCCTCAGCTTGTCGCGAATGGCATGGATCCAGACAAAACGATTGTCTCATCCTTTGATGTAGACACAATGGTTCACCCACAATATTTCTCAGCATTGAGTTGGCATTTTTTGACCGTAGCCGAGCCAACAAGAAGCTCGTATCAGCCTGTAGCTCTCTATAATAACAACCTTTGGGAATCTCCAGCAGCGGTGCGCGTAGCCATGTTTGGTACAACGTTTTGGTTGATGACAGAACTCTCTCGTCCAGAGGGAATGATGACATTCTCATCGCATTCAATGTCACTTCGTATGTTGATGGATGTGGGATATTGGGAAAAGAATATGGTCTCAGAAGATTCGCATATTTTTTTGCAGGGACTTGTTCATTACCATGGTCAATATCGTGTAACGCCAGTGCACTTGCCCGTATCTATGGACACCGTAATGACAGGTGAGTACATCCCTGCGCTAAAAGCATTGTATAAGCAATTGCGTCGCTGGGCTTGGGGCGTAGAGAACTTTCCCTACATGGTAGAAGCATTCCGTGATGACAAAGAAATGCCATTGGGTACAAAAATTGCGTGGCTCTTTAAGCAGGTAGAAGGAATGTATACATGGGCAACAGCGCCGATCATTATTCTTATCCTTGGATATCTTCCATTCTGGGCTGCTCCAGAGCAATTACGCTCTTTCGCTGTATTTCAAAATACGCCGTTTACTTTGCAATGGTTGATGCGTTTCTCCATGATCGGTTTATTTATTTCTGCGGGTTTAGCGCTGACACTGCTTCCGCCGCGCCCTAAGCATTATTCACGTCCCTACGCAGCCGCAATATTCCTCTTGCAGTGGACACTGCTCCCGGTGACAGTTGTATTATTTGGAGCGCTCCCTGCCATCGACGCACAAACGCGTATGATGTTTGGAAAGTATCTTGGATTTAACGTTTCAAAAAAACGAAAAATTTCCTAAGAATATATGCTTATGTCCAAGCGTGTTTCTATCCACGTTACTTCTGACGACCTTACAACGCGTTTACCTAAATTTTTGGAAAGCTTAGCGATGCAAACAGTACAGGATTGGCAAGTAGTCGTTGTCGATAATAGCGGAAACAGGTCTACGACATTTGAACCTCCTGTGTATGTCTTGAGAAACGTGCGTCGACAAAGTCTTGCACGCTCAATGTCTCAGGCGATTGAGCTTGCTTCCGGCGCCGAGTTCTATATATTGTGTCAGAACGATTTGATTTTTGCTCAAAATACGATAGAGGTGTTTATTGAGGAATTCAGAAAAGATGATGCATTGATTTACGCATGGCCATCATTCGCAAAGGCAGTACATGATCCGGAATCAAGCGATGGGGGACTTCTTCTTGGAGATGATCGTGTTCTGATGAAGCGTCAAGAAGACTATGCGGCTGCTTGCCTGATCATACGTGCAAAAGACCTCGGATTATTGCGACCAGACGCTCGCAGAAATAACGACTTAACGATGCAGGATTTTGTCTGGCGATTAAGTGAAGCTGGTGCAAAAGGGAGGGAAATTGAAGAAGCAACCGTGTGGCTTCAGCCTGGCGCTACGCTTGCCAGTCCAGGTTTTTTGAGGTATTGGAAATGGGTATGGACCAGACGCGCAAACCACTCATAACCTTTGTTACCGTTAACTATAGAACTCCACATCACATCCGGCATTTGCTAAAGGGTGTTGAGGAGGCGTTATTTCAATTCCCATTTGAATATCTTTTGGTAGACAACGCTTCTGGCGATGGAACCGTCGAGATGGTTCGTGAACGATTCCCATGGGTACGCATCATTGAAAGTCCGAGAAATGTTGGATTCGGCGCAGGAAATAATTTGGCATTAGCGGAAGCAAAGGGAACATATGTAATGCTATTCAATCCAGATCTCACGGTATTCCCTAGCGAGGTAGAATCTTGGGTAGAGTGGATGGAGGCCCGTCCAGACATCGGTATTAGCGGTCCTCGTGTGTTGAATCCTGATGGGAGCGACCAAGAGTCGTGCTATCAATTTCCAAGCATTATAACGCCAGTGCTTCGACGTACAGTTATTGGTCGATTACCTTTTGCGCGTAAGTTATTAGAGCGGTATACGATGAAGGAAATGGATCGTGCGCAAGAACAAGATGTTGATTGGGTGCTTGGTGCGGCGATGTTGATTCGTAAATCGGTTCTGGATTCTATCGGTTACTTTGATCCTCGGTTTTTCATGTATTTTGAGGAAGCGGATATCTGTCGGCGTGCCTGGACCGCGGGCTACCGTGTATCCTATACGCCTGTTGCATCATTTATGCATTACTATGGCCGTGAAAGCCGCATCCGATTTCCTTGGGAATTCTTGACGAATAAATTAGCGCGCATTCATGTCGAGAGCGGGATTAAATATTTTTTGAAACACTTGAGTTCGCCTAGTCCACGGGGAAAAGCGGTAGAATAAAACATATGGAGTCCTCAACCGCAAAGACATCAATAAAGCGAATAATTATTGGCATGGGAATAACGTGCGTTATTGTCACGCTCGTCATAATCTCGCCGCTGGTCTATGGAACGATTATTGCTGGGAGATCCGCAATGATGCTGCAAGAGCGCCTGCAGATGACAGAGGCAGAGATAAACGTACGCAATGCAATGAATGCAGAAGCAGATTTAGCAAATGCAAAAAATGATTTGAATGAGATTCATAATGGTCTCATGGCCATGAAAAGCTGGCAGTCAGCACCATGGTTCGGGACCTATATAAAAGGACTTGAGCAAGGAGAGCGCTCAGGCTCCTCGGCAATCGATGGATTATACGATATAGCCAGCGTAGCAGCAGAGGTCCAGCGCTCGATGAGAGCTCCGTATAAAACCCTCCCACAGGAAGAGAAAGAGAGAATAGGTGAGCAGATCATTAGTTCATTGCCAAAGTTGCGACTCGCGCGTGAAAAGATAGCGATCGCGATCGATGGTTGGAATCGGATTCCGCAAGACGAGCTCGTTCCATCTATGCGAGCGACGGTCACACCATTTGTCGACCAGCTCACATCAGCAAACAAGACGCTTAGCGAGCTGTTAGACACGCTTGATGAAGCGGGAACAATGGAAAGAAAGAAACAGGCAATTCAGATATGGCTTTCTCGTTCTTAAAAAAACACGGCATTGACCCAAGTCTTCCGGTTCTGTAAGAACATTAGTATCTATGTTCGGCAAAAAAATCGGGATTGACCTTGGCACAACAACGGTTCTCGTCTACATCCCTAAAAGAGGCATTATTATCAATGAGCCTTCCGTGGTTGCTATTTCGATTGCCGATAGAAAAGTCTTGGCTGTTGGAAAAGAGGCAAAAGAAATGATCGGACGCACTCCAGACAGCATCGTAGCCAAGCGCCCCTTGAAAGACGGCGTCATCGCCGACTATCGCACCACAGAAGCCATGCTTCGATACTTCATCAACAAGGCACTTGGAGGCGTACGTTTATTCCGACCAGAGGTCATGGTTGCTGTTCCGGGCGGAATCACCTCAACCGAGCGTCGTGCCGTAATCGACGCGACGATCTCTGCTGGTGCTCGTGCTGCGTATATCATTAAAGAGCCAGTCGTTGCCGCAATCGGCGCCGATATTCCAATTGGTTCCGCTTCCGGTCACATGATTATTGATATCGGTGGAGGAACATCAGAAATCGCCGTCATTTCTCTTGGTGGTATTGTTGCATCTTCCTCCGTTCGTATTGGCGGCAACAAACTCGACGCCGCGATTCAGGAACATGTTCGTCGTAAACACGGCCTAGCCGTCGGAGAACGTACAGCAGAAGAAATTAAGATCAAAATCGGATCAGCATTGTATCTGGAAGATAAGCTCGAGCTCGAGGTAAAAGGCCGTGATATGATTTCCGGACTCCCAAGAATTGTCACCGTCACATCCGATGACGTCACCGACGCTGTTCAACATGAGCTTCAAGGAATCGTAGAAGCAATCAAAGACGTTCTTCGCGCCACGCCACCAGAGCTCTCTGCCGACGTCATGCAAAAGGGCATGGTTCTCTCCGGCGGTTCCTCTCAGCTCCGCAACTTGGATCGCCTCTTCTCAGAAGCCACCGGCGTCCCAGCCTTCGTCGCCGACAACCCACAACAATGCGTGGCAAAAGGAACGGGTATCGCTTTGGAAAATTTGGAACTCTACAAGAGAAGTATTTTCTCGGCTTAGAAACCGCTTTCTAGTTCTTTTGTGTATAATGGTTTTGTAATATGGAACCAGTTATATTAGATTTGACGCTCTTAATACAAATATTTCTGATCGGTTGGATTGGAATGTCGCTATTTTTGATCTTCGCATCGGAATATAAATGGGGATCGCCGGGGATAAAATCGATACTCGCGGTGTTTGTCATCGTTGTTTATCAATTACGAGGAAAGCGTCAGGAACGAGACACGGCAATGCAGACAGCAATAATGCGAGGGGCAGAATTCTTCACGAATGTTGGAAAGATGACACTTGTGGGATTAGCGGCGGCATTACTTTCGACGACACTTCTGTATCTCGCATTCCGTTTTGGGTATCTCGTCGATACGACATGTTGGTTTAATACATGTGGTTAGGGAGTGACAACAAGAAAAGCCGCTCCCAAGTTGTGGGGCGGCTTTTAGATAGATCGCATGAGCGACAAGGGGCTACACGCTCATCTGACTGGAAGTGGGAATCGGCTCTTTGGCAAAGTAGATTTCCACCCAGCGCTCACCAGCGCGACAGTCATAGACAAATCGCGTAAAATTTGGGGTGAGCAACACTTTGCTCGGTTCTGCGCGTGCGATACACATCATGCGAATACTACGCCGAAGGGCTCGACACTGACGTTCATCGGCAAAGGCGACAAGCACCTTGGGAGAAGGGAGCGCATTGCGACGAACAAGGTCGAGGCAAAAGAGCACGTCTTTCTCTGGAACGTCGCTTTCAAAGGACACGCCGTGTTCCAGGTAAATGATCGGGTGAAGTCCGACCGCTGCGTTGAGATAAACATCAGAGCTATCGCCAGAAGCGATAAAACTTGGGATCGTATGACTCTCAAGATACTGCTCAAATTCCCCGGAGGAGAGTGAGAAGATATACTGACTAGCACGTCGTGCACCCAGGAGTGCCTGTACCAAGGTCTCTGCAGACATTTGACCCCCTTATCTGGAACCAATATCAAACCCGACGGATACAAAAATGTCAATATATAGAACAAATCTCTATGCAAAAAGGTTCAAAAAAGTATTACGGAAAACAAGGGGAATATTTGCATGAACATGCGCTGTATTTGCAGCAGGCAGATCTTCAAAAAGATCTAGACTTTATTGTAAAAGCTCTTGGGATAAAAAAGCACAAACCCGTTTTAGATATCGCGTGTGGCCAAGGGCGACACGTTCACGGATTCACAAGGCGAGGGTATTCAGTAGATGGCGTTGATTTCTCTTCCTACTTCTTAGCAATGGCAAAAAAAACGACCGACAAATCACTAAAAATACAGCCAACATTTTATCGGTCGGATATAAAAAAGTTTGTAGGAAAGAAAAAATATACATATGCGTACTGGTTCTTCTCTGACTTAGCGGATATAGATTTACCAAAAGCATTGCAAGCGATAAGTCGCAATCTTGAGGTCGGTGGTCGTCTACTGTTGGATACGGACAGCATTTTTCGTCTTTTAAGCTTCCTAGAAAAGCATAAAAAATCAAGTTTAGTATTTGATGCGCAGCGGATGGAATTGATGGATACAGAACATGACTCAGTTATTCCTTATCCAGTCTTTTTCCAATGGCAGGCTTGGCTCAAGGAAGCAGGTCTACGCATAGAGCGCGTCATTGGAGATTATCAATTTCAACCATATTCCGTTTCAAGTCCAAGGTTGATTATGATTATCAAAAAATGATGTAAGATAGAGCTATGCTTATCGGAATAGAAGCCTCACGCGCAAACCGTCTCCAAAAGACCGGCGTTGAATGGTATGCCTATCGTCTCATTCAGGCGATGAAGCAAGACCCCATGCAAAATCAACATGCATGGATTATGTATGCCAATGACCCTCTCTCGATGGGCCTTGAGCGTTTACCAAAAAATTGGCATGAACGCCGTTTGTCCTGGCCACCAAAGTATCTCTGGACACAGCTAAGATTATCGTTAGAGATGTTACAAAAGCCACCAGAAGTATTGTTTGTTCCCGCGCATGTTTTGCCACGGTTTGCACCAAAACGTTCCGTTGTAACCATTCACGATATCGGGTTTCACATACATCCGGAGCTGTATAAACCGAGGCAAGTTGATTACCACGAGTGGTCAACGCGCGATATTATAAGATCAGATGCAAAAATCATCACGGTGTCTGAGTTTTGCAAACGGGAAATTGTAGAGAGCTATAATGTCTCTGCTGATCGTATCTTTGTAACACATCTTGGCGTCGATCATGAAACCTATAAGCCGTCAGCACAAGCGTCGATCGATGAGATGCGAGCACGCTTACAGATCACAGGCCCGTATCTCCTCTTCGTAGGGAGATTAGAAACGAAAAAAAATATCTTGCTTCTTGTAGAGGCCTTTACTCGATATAAACAAGCGCATGGAACGCTTGACATGGTCCAACTGGTTCTCGCTGGTTTACCAGGGGAGGGTTTTGAGGAAATTGTGAAAGCAGTTTTTGCCTCAGGATACGGAGAGTGCGTACACATCACGGGATATATTTCTGAGAAGGATAAAGTAGCGCTACTGTCTGGGGCATTAGCATACATCCAGCCTTCACTCTATGAGGGTTTTGGATTACCACCACTAGAGGCGATGGCCTGCGGTACCCCTGTTATTTCATCAAACGCCGCTTCATTACCAGAGGTTATTGGAGAAGGGAATGCGCTCTTTTTTGAGCCGACGGATGTAGAGGCGCTCCACGCGCACATCAAGACAATCGTTGAAAACGTAGAGGTGCAACAGAGTTTGCGTGAGAGAGGTCTCGCTTGGGTACCTCGTTTCCGTTGGGACAAGGTGGCAAGGCAGACATTGCAAATCCTTACAACGTGGTAGAATCTCGCCATATGCTGGAAGATATCAAAGCAGGACTAAATGAACTCGGATTGTCCGATAAAGAAGCAGACGTCTATCTTGCAATGCTTGAACTCGGTCCAAGTAGCGTCCAAGATATTTCAAAACGCGCCGGTGTAAATCGATCAACAACCTATGTCATGGTCGAGGGCTTAAAAAAACACGGTCTTGTTTCTACATTTGAAAAAGGAAAAAAGATTGTCTTTGCCGCAGAAAACCCAGGAAAGTTGATGTCGATCGTCAGTGAACATATGGGTCTCCTGGAGGCAAAGCGCGACCGACTGTCACAGACGCTTCCTCGTCTCATGGCAATCTTCAACGCGGTAGAAGACAAGCCACGCGTCCGATTTTTTGAGGGTGATGCTGGCCTTGTAAGTATTCGCGAGGAGATCGCTCTTAGTCGTGAGCCGATCTGGGAGCTTTATGCCGTCGATGAAATGATGCTTGATCTGGTAAACATTGAACCAGAGCATCGCATAGAAAAATCAAAAGCCTTACATGGTCGTGCGCTGATCAGTGTAAAACCAGGATTTGAAGTTCCATATTTTGATAGAGAAGGGGTCGAAGTCCGTGAGATCGATTATAAAAAACTTCCATTCACTGGTGACCTGGGGATCGTCGGTACACGTGTCTATATTTTGTCGCATCGTTCACGAGGTATGGGTGTCATTATCGATAGTGCCGATATCGCAGAGGTGATGAAAGCGCTTTATGAAATGGCATGGAGTTGTGCCATCGCTTGGACGCCACCAGCAGATTGGGGAAAGAAAAAATAAGAGAGAAAAAAGCCTCGTTCGAGTCCAGCTCGATCGAGGCTTGTTTTTTTGAGAGTCTTTACATTTGCTTATGATACTTACCCGTAAGATCTCACGCTTGGGCAGAGCATGAGATAAGGTGCATCAGGAGCGCGCAATCCGCCAAAACCAGTCCAAAGAGTACAAAAATGCCGTAGAAGTTCATCAGTAGAACGCAAAAGCAGCTGCTCTTGCGTATGAATTCGATGAGAGTGTGAACCGGAATGTGACGTAGTTGCCATGATGATCATCTTCCTGCCCGAAGATGTCATTCGCCTTGTACGGGCATTTACACTAAGCCAAACGGCGATGCTGAGCTTACGGGCTCAGTGCCAACCATCAAGCCTAGTTTAGGCGGACGATCCGCTGATAAGCGGACAAATAACTTAATCAGAAAAAAGCGAATCTGTCAACCCCTAGAGACCTTTATTTAACAGAGGAAATTTTTCTCGATCTGAGGCGCTTTGGAACAACCGTAATATCTAATGAACCAGAATAGGTTAATTGGTCATTACCATACGCGAGAACACGAGTTCCATTAGTGAAAGAAAGATGAGTGACACCCAATTTTAAAGCGGTAAATGTAAGGGTCGCGATAGGAACGTTTCCATAGGCAGTATCACCTAAAGAAAATCCACCGAAATTAATAACGCCATTTCCGAGATAGGACCCAGGAGAGCGCAGGGGAAGAGCGCTTCCATTGGAAGCTCCTTGATAATCAATAGAGTGAGAATCATAGGCTCCAATAAATCGTACGGTATCAACATCATAGGCATCTTCAACCATGAGTTGTACCTGAAATGTTTGCCCTTGTTGAACTTGAGCTGGTCCATAAAACATCGCAGAAGCAGCAAAAACAGGCTTCGGACAAAAGAATCCGATCAAGAGAGTCGCAAAGAAATCGATGAGCATAGATAGAAATGACGGTCTGCGTACCAAATAGCGGCAAAAATGTCAACCCGTAAACCCAAAGAAAAATGCCCAACCGGAGTGATCCGGTTGGGCATAGTTCAGAAAGGTCGCGTAGCAGTTGTACGACTAGGCGACAAGGAACAGGAGGCGATTAGTCTCATCAAAGCCGATGGGATAATTCCCAACCAGCCACATCGCAAAAAGATACTTGAACGATTCCGATTGATCAGGAGCTCCTATAAGGATTGAGAATACACTATAGAAGATTGGACTTCGTAGCGATTCCCAGAAAAATTCATGATGAGCAGTGTCCAGCGAATCTCCGAAAGCAGACTTGAAAGTCTGCTTAAGATCCTTCAAGAGGTTGTCCTCTAGGCGACGTTCGAGCGGTGACCACAGCTCTCCGTCCTCGAGAGACATGAGCGTGTCGCAGATCGAGTCTGAGAGTGAACTCGAGACAGAGTCATACAGGTCGGAATCGAGAGAAGAAAGCTCATGCATTGAATAGACACGGATACCATTGATCTCTCGCCAGAAGATGGCTTCTGAAGCATAAAGATTGAGGTAGAGTGTGCTGGGCTTCAGGAGCGGCTTCCAATAGTAAAATGGTTTAAGCAGATTAAAAATCGCCTCGCCCTTACCCGGATAGTGCTGTTCCCAAAAAGCGAGATGCTTACTGAGGCGCGTCTCAGTAAGTTGTTGCGTCGAGCATGCTTTGATAAGCTCCTGCGCAAGATCAAACGGCAGTTTGTTCTTGGCATAGAGCTCGACGATACGACTTAGCTGCCCTTTAGTTGCGAGACGATTCGTTCCCATAACTGCCTCCTCTGCAAGCTTTTTGTGAATGGCTTTGGCCGTAGCCGAGGCAAAACGTAAAAAAGCTCTGAGAGCCGTAAACCGTACGGCGCGGCCACGATCAGCAAAATAGAATTAGACGAAAATACGCATTTTGTCAATGAAAAAGCCCGCAACTCTTATGAAGGAGTTGCGGGCCTGAGTGTGCTTCCGGAATAGCGGTATTCAACAGAAGCGGTGCCTGTAGAGGCATCATCAAGAGACTCTTGGATTTTGTTATTGGTCTACCCTATGTCTCCGGTTTCGGGTAAACCTAGATCCTGCCACCTAATCCGCAATGAGCGACAGACCTAATGAACCAAGTATGCGCCGAGATGCACTGGGATCCTTTTTGAACCCAGTGATCTCGGCTGCTCACAGCGCGCACGTCCCGGCGCCAAGGGCCACTATTTGATACATGGCGTATACTCCATTGCTGGTATCGATCTTGTGTTGCGAGCATCATTACTCGCGATACAATTTTGCCGTTTCGTAGAATTGATGTCAACAAAGCGATTTTTAATGAAAATAATATTTGGCTAAGAATGAGGCTCCGGGTATTGACATTTCGTTATTATTGTGTGAAGTTGAGTCCGCTCGTTAACAGTATGAGTTTTTGCGCCTCCGTGGGCGTCAGCCTGTTTTAGTCACGGAAGAAAGGGTTCGTGCGATGTACCGTCTGCTCAGTCGTCTGGTCTCGTTCTCTGTTCTGGCAGTGGTCGTTAGTTTCAGTCTGGTCTCTTGCACTCCCGTTACGGGAGGAAGTGGTTCTGTTCAGTCACTAGTCGAGCCGGGGAGCACGTGCTCACCAGCTCAGCGTGGCATGTGGCAGAACTGTCTCGGCTCGGATGGCGTCTCTGTCTGCGCCTTCCAAGTGTGTGACCTCATTACAAACGTAGCGTCATCCTGCTTTGAGGTGACGTGCCCAGCAACCGTACCGCTGCCCGTTCCAGGCACTCCCACCGGGTCAGGTCAATGTGACCCTCCTGGCGCAGTCAATCTCTCTTGCACGACGGCAGACGGGACGCTTCGTCCCGGCTACCAGTACTGCGATGTCGCTAACAGATGGGGCGCATGTGTCCCATATGCCGGCACGTCGCATGACTCTGGTGTTCCAAGCTCCTTCGATGGAGGAATGAACACGGCATGCAATAGTGATCCAGAAGTGGTCGGCGCGGTGCCATGCAGTGCAGGTCTCGGTATCTGCAGAGGTAATGGCGTATGGACATGCAATCTGTCCAACGTGAAGGTGTGTTCTGCTTCTGCAAATGAAGCAGCGCGCGGTTCAGAGGGCGTGGCGCCCGATGGATTCGATAACGACTGCGACGGTATCGTCGACAACAATATTTCACGCAGCTGTTTCCCGTTCCCGACGGGTAACCCCGGCGTTGGAGTGTGCCAATACGGTATGCAGAACTATAATCCTGCGACCGTGTCGTGGAGCGCATGTGTCGGGGCAATCGGCCCCAGCATCGAAGTTCCTGACAACCTGATCGACGAAGACTGTAATGGCGGTCTTCTGTACTCTGTCCGTTGCGGTGGTGATGCGCGCGTAGGAACGCCGTGCAGCGCTGGCATCGGGAGCTGTATGGATATGGGAACGTTCAACTGCGTCGGAACAGAGCTTATCTGTGACGCCGTGGCTGGACTTCCTTCACCGGAAGTCTGTGATGGATTCGACAATGACTGTGATGGCGGTATCGATGGCAACGTCGAGAGCTGTTACACGGGTCGCGCCGGATCTGCCGGAATCGGCGCCTGTCGTGCAGGTAACAAGATCTGCAGAGCTGGCGTATTTAGCACGTGTAGTGGTGAAGTCCTGCCTGCTCTCGAAGTTTGCGGAAACGCAACAGACGAGGACTGCAATGGCTTCGCTGATTCCTGCGTGGTCTGTGGTTCCGATGCGCGAGTCGTACCGGTGCCGCTGTCCTGCAGTGAGGGGATCGGAGCCTGTCAGCGCTCTGGTACCTATACGTGTGCAGCAGGCGTCGTCGCATGCAACGTGGCAGCAGGTGCTGCTACGAGCGAAGTCTGCAATGGTATCGATGACGATTGCGACGGCTCGATCGACGAAAGCGTCGTTCAAACCTGCGCAAGCTACTCGATGTCTCAGGCGGGGCGAGGCGTTTGTATGGCAGGAACCCAGGCTTGTATCGGTTATGCCGGTGCTCCTGTCTGGGGCTTCTGTACGGGCGAGGTCAGGCCGCAGACGGAAATCTGCGGTGATGGCATCGATCAGGACTGTAACGGTACAGACCTACTCTGCTCTCCTGGATGCGGCGGAACAGTGACCGGAGGTTCCTGTACCTTCGGACGCGGTCGCTGCGCAAGCCCTGGTACGCTCACGTGTGTCGGTGGAACAAGTATCCAATGTGTTCCTGCGGCACCTGCGCTCGATCCGATCGGCGAAACCTGCAACGGGATCGACGATAACTGCGATGGCGTCGTCGACAACGATGCGATTGCAGGCGGACCCCTGACTCAGCCCTGCTATCCCTTTGGGGGTGGCACGCCGGGTCTAGGCGCCTGTACCAACGGTGCACAAACCTGCGTGGCTGGTGCCTTCAGCGCCTGCTTCGGAGCTGCTGGTCCCACCGCAGAAGTCTGCGATGGAATCGACAACAACTGCAACGGCGGTATCGATGAGTTCCTGTCCTGTGGCGATGCGGGAACGCCCGCCGCCGACGCAGGCGTCCCGAGCGCTGATGCTGGCCCCGTAGCTCTATGGACGGAGTCACAAACCACCTACTGTCGCGCAGGACGAGTCGCAAGTGGATACACCGGTGTCGTCTCGGCATCGCTGGATCTGCTCTGTGTCAACTCCATCTTCGGGACCTGTCTCTCTGGATGGATGCTCACGATCAAGGACCAAAACGACTGTGACGTTCCGTCTAGTCCGGGTGTCCTCGCCGTATCGATGGATCTCGCCAATGTCTCGAGCGGCATCTACCGCCTCGGACTATGGTGTGGATCTACGGATGCGCGCGTCTGGCCGGCTCCACGCAATGTGGCACCGCGCTGTGTGACGTCGTTCATCACGGCCGGAGTCAACCGCACGAGCGCTGGCACGGTCTGTCCTGGTCCTATTCCGAGCAGTGGCCTACTCCCTGAGTTTCCTGCCAATCCGGCAGCACCCGCTGTGACCTGCCCGTAGTATTCCCAACGGTTGCGGATCGATTTCGCAGCCATCTGGATCTCTCGTATCGCGCAAGCGGTACGAGGGATCATTTTATTTCCAAGATGTTTGCTATAATTAAGCCAATGTCTTTTTCAAAGCCTCGACTTGTCCATGTCGTCTGGACCTTAAGACGCGCTGGAGCCGAGCGTATGGTTTTTGATCTGTGTCAGGCATTTTTAAAAGAGTATAGCGTTGAAGTGATCGCGCTCAATGGCGGAGGAGAAATGGAAGCAGAGTATCGCGCCGCTGGAATCACAATAACAATCGCACCAAAAACAAGAGGGGGAGTCGATCGTCGAAAGCTCATTGACTGGTTGATTGCACGCTGGTCCGAGCATCGTCCTCATATCGTGAACACGCATCTTGATGCGGACGTCTGGGCTGGCTTTGCGTGTCGTAAACTCCGGATCCCACAAGTAATAACAGCGCATAGTCACGAAGATGAATATTCATGGTTCAAACAGCTGCTTCGCTGGCGCGCATATCGCGGCGCTCAGTATGTCGTCTCCGTATCAGAGTCAGTCCAGCAGATGGTGACGCATCGATACGGCATAAAAACATCGCTGCAGTCGGTAATACCAGTCGGTATTGATGGGAGCCGCTTTGTGCCAAGACACGTGCATCATGCAGGCGATATGCCGCATTTGATAATGGTGGGACGTTTAACAAAAGAGAAGGGGCAAGAAACGGTGCTAGAAGCACTTGCCTCCGTACATCGTCCATGGACCTTAGAGATCATTGGCGAAGGTCCCGATAGAATCTCCCTTCAACGTAAAGCAGAGATGCTTGGTATCATGCCACGCATAACGTTCGCTGGTTCCGTTGACAATGTTCCAGAGCGTTTGCGCCACGCAGATCTCTTTTTGCTAGCCTCGCACCACGAGGGACAAGCGATCGCTGTACGAGAAGCCGCTGTTGCGCAAGTTCCAATTCTCGTTTCTAGTCTTTCAATTTTTAACGAGGTCTTTCCTCCAGACACACTGGCATTTGCACCGATCGGTAATGTAGAGGCCTGGGCAAAAGCAATTTCAGATATCCTTAATCAATACGGCCACGCTATAGAGCGCGCACACCGTGCCCGCAAAATTGTGCAGGAGCTTTATACGGTAGAAGTCATGAAAGAAAGTTATAACCAACTCTATCGTAGGCTCATTGGTTAACTTTGTTGTACAATAGGCAAAGATGCGAATCCTTCAAGTCAATAATTTTTTTGATCTCCATGGTGGTACGGAGGTATATGTACACGGACTCATCGATGAACTCGAGAGTCGGGGTCATGTTGTTCACGTGTTTTCTACCGTTGGTGTAAAAAATATTCCTTCAAGAGACGAGAATCACTTCATCCCTCGTCACGACCACGACCATCCATCGCTTTGGAACAACGTAGCAAAAAAAGCGTTTGCAAAAATGCTCGATGAGGTAAAGCCGGAGGTGATTCATTTACATACAATCCATCACCACATCTCTGTTTCGATTTTGCCGGAGATTCGTAAGCGCAATATTCCATGCATTCAGACGCTACATGATTACAAACTCATCGCTCCAAATGCGTCTATGTTTGATCATGGCGCTCCCTGTGAAAAAAGTAAGGGTGGAAAATACTATAACATCATTCGTCATCGATGTGTTTCGCCAAACCTTTTCTGTAATGTTGTCGCGGCAGTAGAAATGTACGCCGCAAAAGCAACGCAGACCTATGAAAAAACATCATCCTATTTTTTATGTCCATCACGATTTATAAAAGAGAAGATGGAGGATTGGGGAGAGCCTGCAGGCAAGCTTCAATACGCACCAGCACCAACCGATTGGATCGATGAACCAGCTGTTCGAGGCGGTGGCTATGTCTTATTTATCGGTAATTTAAAAACAGAAAAGGGGATCGAAAGTTTCATTGAAGCCTCCGCAAAAGTCCCGGAGCTCCCGGTAAAAATCGCCGGTCGCGGACCATTGGAAGAAAAATTGAAAGCCCTCGTAAAAGAAAAAGGCGCACATCACATCGAGTTTTTAGGGTTTGTCACACCCGCGGAAATCAAGAAACTTCGTTACCGCGCAGAAGCACTTGTGCGTCCTACCCTGAGTTATGAAAATGCGAGTAGCGTAATTCTTGAAGCGATGGCAAGCGGTCTCCCATGTCTCGTAACCCGCATCGGCGGAAACCCAGAACTCATCACCGACGGAGAAAATGGCTTCCTCGTAAAACCCGGCAACGTCGACGACTGGCTCCGCAACCTCCGCCGCTTCCTCGCCACCCCCACAGAAATCCGCGACCAAATGGGCGCCAAAAGCCGAGAGCGCATTCAGTCTCACCATCTCTGGAAAGATCACATCGATACGGTCATGAATTGCTATCGGGGAGCTGGAGCCAAGGATTGACAAAGCATTATTTTTTTGCTAAGCAGAGCGCACGGGAATAACCCCGGGCGCTCTTTAAAAATGAGGCGATAGTGATCAATCCGCACGGCTATCAGGTTCCGATCATCGAGACGGTCTCCGGCGCACTCGAGCGCGACGGAAGAGCACTCATGGTGATGGCTACCGGTACCGGAAAGACCATCACGAGTGCGCTCATCGTTCAGAAGTTGCTCAGCTCGCGCAAGCGACTGCTCTTCCTCTGCCATAACAACGATATCCTTCGTCAGGCCATGGAAGCGTATCGAGCCGTGTTCAACGGTTCGCGTACCATGGGTATGTTTACTGGCGAGGAAAAGGCGGATCCAAGAGTCACGGAGTTCCTATTCGCATCGTTCCAGACGATGCACGGGCACCGCAATCTCTTCACGTCCAACGCCTTTGACATGGTCGTCGTCGATGAAAGTCACCACTCACAAGCCGAGACCTTCCGTCCGACCGTCGAGTATTTCCAACCAAAATACTTGCTCGGAATGACGGCAACTCCCGACCGTGAAGATGGACTCGACATTGGTGATTTGTTTGGCGAGCCAACCGCAACGCTCACGCTCCAAGAAGCCGTCGCACGCAGGTATCTCTCGGACATCGACTACAAGTTGATGACCGTAGGAACGGCCGCACGCGACGCCATCAACGAACTCAAGCGTCGCGTCATGTCCGGCGAACGCATCACTCTGCGAGAACTGAACGACGAGGTGTTCATTCACCGACTCGACGAGGAGATCGCGGAAGAGATCATGAGCTACAAGGCTCAAGGCATCATCTTCTGCACGAGTATCGAGCAAGCCGAGGGTATGGCAACGCGTCTCCGAAAGGCGCGACCGTACCACTCGAGACTTGATCGTAAGACGCTGGACGCGAACCTGGAGGGATTCCGCCGGGGTCGCATCAAGTATCTGCTCGTGAAGGATATGTTCAACGAAGGCATCGACGTCCCCGATACGGAACTGATCGTTTTCCTCCGTTCAACGGAGTCGAGAACGATCTATCTCCAGCAACTCGGACGCGGGCTTCGCAAGACTGCGACCAAGAGCCACGTCACCGTTCTCGACTTCGTCGGAAACTGTGATCGTATCTCTATCGCAACAGCGTTCGTGGAAGAAGTTCAGGCGCTTGAGCGTGAATATGGCGAGCGTCACAGCTCCTCCATCAACGCCTCAAGCATCATCTTCAATCTCGATGAAGAAAGCCGAGATCTCCGAGACATCCTGCAACGCATAGAAGTTGACTTTTACTCATTCTCCGAAGCGATGGAAGTTGTGCGGAGGATGGGTGTGAAGTCGCAGCATGAATATAAGGCACGCTACAAAGAAGACCCTCGTCTTCCTTCGGATCCGAGCAAAATTTACGCTGCTTCATGGATCTCCTTGTTTCACTTTCTCACAGGAACGCAGAAAGCTAATTTCTACTCATTCACCGAGGCGATGGAAGCAGTGCAAAGAATGAGCGTGAAGACTCAGCCTGAATACAAGGCGCGCTACAAAGAAGACTCTCGACTTCCTTCAACTCCTGAAGGAGCTTATGCCTCCTCATGGATGTCCTGGACCCACTTTCTCACAGGAACACAGAAAGCAAACTTCTACTCATTCACCGAAGCGATGGAAGTCGTGCAGAGGATGGGTGTGAAGAGTGTGACTGAATACAGGACGCGCTACAAAGAAGACACTAGCCTTCCGTCTAACCCAAATGCGATCTACGCCTCTTCATGGATCACCTGGCCACACTTTCTCACAGGAACGCAGAGAGCGGGTTTCTACCCATTCCTCGAAGCGATGGAAGTCGTACAGCGGTTGGGAGTAAAGTCCGTGTCTGAATATAGCGCACGATACAAAGAAGACTCGCGTCTTCCTTGTGAACCAAATAAGATTTATATTTCCATATGGATCTCTTGGACACACTTCCTTACAGGAACACAGAAAGCAAGCTTCTATCCATTCCTGGAAGCGATGGAAGTTGTACAGCGGATGGGTATAAAAAACGGAGCAGAATACAAGGCGCGCTACAAAGAAGACTCGCGTCTTCCTTGTGAGCCGAATAAGATCTACGCCTCTTCATGGACCTCTTGGTCTCATTTCTGCACAGGAACACAGAAAGCAAGCTTCTATCCATTCCTGGAAGCGATGGAAGCCGTGCAACGCATGGGTGTGAAGACTCAGCGTGAATACCAAGCACACTATAAAGAAGATTCGCAACTTCCTTCTAATCCAAACGCGATCTACGCTTCCTCGTGGATCTCCTGGCCCCACTTCCTTGGCAAAAAGAAGTAGCTCTCAAAACGCCGTCACTCTCATCTGAGTGACGGCGTTCTTCGTTCTATGTAATCAGCATCGTATCCCCAAAAGAATAAAATCGATAATCATTCTCAATCGCATGTTGATACGCATGCATCACTTGCTCACGTCCTGCAAAAGAAGACACGAGAACAATCAATGTCGACTTTGGCAAATGAAAATTCGTGATCAATCCATCGGCAACCTTAAACTCAAACCCCGGAGTGATGAACAAATTTGTGAACCCGCTCCATTCACCATTCTTTCCCAGCAATTCCGGCTTAATCTCTTGAACCTTTGCCCAACTTTCCAATGCACGCATTGCCGTTGTTCCAACAACGATCACGCGTCTTCCTTCTTGTTTCGCTTTCTGAATCATTACCGCCGTCTCTTCCGGAACTTGCGCCCACTCCTCATGCATATCATGTTCCTCAAGCGTTTCGCTCTTCATTGGACGAAATGTTCCAACGCCAACATGCAAAGTAACAAACGCTGTTTCTATTCCATTATTTCTAATCGTTTCAAGTAACGCATTCGTAAAATGAAACCCCGCCGTCGGTGCCGCTACTGATCCAACGTTCTTTGCATACGTTGTTTGATACACGGAAGTATTTTCCGCCGTCGGTTCCACATAGGGCGGCACAGGTACTTCGCCAAATTGATCGGCGAGATCAAAAACGCGATCGGGGTGAATACCAAAATCGATATCAACCGTTCCATCGTCACGCTTGCCCATGATGCGCGCCTTGCTCCCATCAGCAAACATCACACGACAACCTACGTGCAACTTCTTTCCAGGTCTCGCGAGCGCAAGCCAAAGACTTCCTTCCGGACGCAACAAGAAAATCTCAACCTTCTTTCCGGCTTCACGTGTATGCATTCCATAGATCTCCGCCGTGAGTCTCGCCTTAAACACTTTCGAATCATTAAAAACCAAAAGATCGCCCTTGCGCAAAAGGCTAGGCAAATCACCCACATGTTTGTCCTCAACGGCACCCGTCTTTCGATCAAGCACCAAAAGCTTTGCCGCTTCACGCGGTTCCATTGGTTTCTGGGCGATCCGCTCCGGAGGTAGGGGATAGTCAAAGAGAGAGGTTTCCATAAGCGCTATGTATAGCTAATTTTTAGCATTCTGTCCAGGCTAGCCGTACGCTTGACAGCAAAAAAAATCTTTCCTATAATTCATACCATTCATACTCTATGAAACATTGCTTTAACCCAGAGGAGCATTTGCTTGGTTCAACCGTGATCGGAGAGCGTGGTCAAGTCGTGATACCGAAAGAGTTTCGTGAAAAACTTGGCCTAGAGGCTGGAGCACGTCTCGTGGTGATGCAACATGGCGACGGTCCTCTATGTCTCGTTAAGGCTGACCAAATGAAAGATTTTATGAAGGCGATGTACGAAAAGATGAATTCGGCTTTAGGAGAGTAAAGGTATATAATTATAACAACATCTATGCCCGAGAACACGCAAGAACAGTTTGAAGCCCCAAGAAAAAGCCGATTCGCTTTTCTCAAGAGCAAATGGTTTTGGATAATCGCGATTGTCCTCGCTTTTGGTGGCTGGTATTTCTTTGGTCGCAACACAAATGCCGGCCCATTTTATGAAACACGTCAGGTAGAAAAGGGGAATGTCGTCCAAACCGTAGAGGTAACTGGTGAAATTAAGCCAGATGCTCGTTTAAACCTCGCCTTTTCCAGCACAGCGCCATTTGAAAGTATTAGTCAAAAAGTTGGTTCGATTGTAAAGCGCGGAGATGTGATTGCTCAGCTAGAGAATCGAGATCTTCATTTTGCTTCTGAGCATGCTCGTGCAACACTTGCGATCGCGCAGGCAAATCTTGATGCACGTCTAGCTGGTGAAACAAAAGAAACCGTTGCGATCGCTCAGGCTCAGGTTGATCAAGCAACCGCAGATCTAAACACGACACGTCAGAATGTTCAGAATGAATTACGCATCGCAGAACTAGCTTTGGCTAAAGCAAAGAGTGATTTTGAAAACAGCGGCGCTACATCAGACCAAAGCGTTTCCGCAGCCTACGCCAATCTTCGCTCCGCGCTCCAGGGTGTGATGGGACCGATGCACTCCGGCTTGATTGATGGCGATGCAGAAATCGGCGTTGATAATACATCAGCAAATGATTTATATGAGGGGATTCTTGGCATTTACGCAAGAGATTCTCTCGACCGTGCAAAGCAGTCATACCCAATAGCAAAAAATGCAGTAAATGCCGTTGATGCTTCTGTAAGGAATCTCTCATCGTTAACGCCTAATCAAACAGTGCTTCAGATTGGAGAGCAGGCTCAAGACGCACTACGTAAAACACAGCAATATCTCGATGAAGTTCAAAAAGTACTCGCAGGTTCTATTACAAGTATTAATTTGAGCGACGCCTCTCTTTCTGCAAAGAAAGCGAGCATTGATGGAGATCGCTCGAGCATTAGCTCAAACCTAACAAGCATCACTAGCTACATTGAAACAGCTCGTTCCTCAGGAATCACTCAAACGTCATCAAAAGATTCTTTGCAGATCGCCTATGACACCGCCAAGGCGAACTTTGATATCGCTCAACAGAATCTCGTGATTAAAGTAAAAACAGCAGAAACAAATCTCGCGATTCAGCAAGCAACACTCGACTTGCGCCAAGCCCCACCGCGCTCCGTTGATGTCGCTGGTCTCCGAGCCCAGCTTCTCGATGCACAAACGGCATACACGCAAGCACAAGAACGCCTTGCCGACGTACAAATCATCGCACCAGTTGATGGGGTTGTAACGGACATTATTCCAAGTATCGGAGAACAAGTAACCGCAAACGTAACAGCCGTAAAAATGGTTTCAACCGAGGGATATTCCGTGGAAGCGCTTGTACCAGAAGCCGATATTGTAAAAGTTCTTCCTGGTCAATCGATAGAGATTACGCTCGATGCTTTTGGCGATAGCGTAAAATTCAATGGCACCGTTATCTCAGAAAATCCGGATCAAACAAAAGTTTCCGATGCAATCTACTACAAAGTGTATGCGACGATTGACGCTGCTGGACGCGATATCAAACCTGGAATGACAGCAAACTTGATCGTGAAAACAGGAAATCGTGAAAATGCATTTGTTATTCCAACGCGCTCCATCCGTGAACTTAACGGTAAACGATATGTCCGTACCATTGAAAACGGTATTGTAAAAGATGCGGATATTGAGCTCGGTCTCCGTGGCGATGAAGGTCGCGCCGAGGTTGTAAGTGGCTTAAGCGATAAGCAGATCGTGATCGTAAGTGAAGTCACGGCAGATGAATACGGAAAACTAACAGCAGACGCAAAATTAGGAAATTAAAAGGGCGATATGTCCAAAATTGAACCCGTAATTCGCATAGAAGACCTCAAAAAATCGTACTTCAACGACGGAGTTGCGACACCTGTATTGCATGGCGTGAGCTTTGACATCATGCAAGGCGAGTTTGTGGCAATCATGGGTCCATCTGGTTCCGGAAAATCAACCATGATGCAGATTCTTGGATTCTTAGATGTGCACACGGGCGGGAAATATTTTTTTGAAGGACGCGATGTCTCAAGATTTACAGATGATCAGCTTGCGACATTGCGCGGAGAAAAGGTGGGATTTATTTTTCAATCCTTCAACCTCCTTCCAAAAACATCCGTCCTCGATAATGTAAAGCTTCCACTCTTATACTCGGACGTCCCTCTTGGCGAGCGCGATGCCATGGCAATGGAGGCAATTGATATTGTCGGATTGCGTCATCGTGTAAATAACCTTTCAAACCAGCTATCCGGCGGTGAGCGTCAACGTGTCGCAATCGCGCGCGCCCTCGTGCGTAAGCCTTCCGTGATCTTTGCCGATGAACCAACGGGAAACCTCGACTCAAAAAATGGCCAAGCCGTCATGGATACCTTGTTGGAGCTGAACCTAAAAAAGGGACACACGATTATTCTCGTCACGCACGAGACCGATACCGCTGACTACGCCGAGCGCATCATTACCTTGCGCGATGGTCTCCTCGTTGGAGATCGTCGGACAAATGGCGATCGTCACCAGCTCGGATCAACGGAGTTAAAAAAATAATCTCATGCACATCCGCGACCTGCTAAAATCTGCACTCGATAGTCTCGGACGTAATAAAGGACGCACGGCACTAACGATGCTCGGTATTGTAATCGGTATCACATCAGTGATCCTTGTTTTATCGATCGCAGAAGCAGCTCAGCGTTACATCGTTAACACGGTAAATTCATTTGGTACGGGTTTGATTATCGTCCAAAATGGACCACCGACGCAAGGAGCATTTACCGCAGCTTTTTCAGAAGAATCCTTAACCTATGCAGACGCTCGCGCCATCCAACAAAAGACTTGGAGTAGTCAGGTCGTAGCAAGTATCGAACAGACAGATAAGCTCGTAGCAAATGGCCTCGAGCGTGATGGAAAAGTATCAGGAACCATGCCAGATGAAATAAAATTCTATAACATCAAAACGGCAAAAGGAGTCTTCGTGTCACAAGAAGATGTAGACGCGCGTTCCCGGGTTACTGTCCTTGGAAGCGAGATAGCAAAAGATGTTTTTGGAGATGATGATTCGGTAGGAAAAACCGTTAAAATCAACCGACAAAATTTTCGTGTCATAGGCGTTATGGAGCAAACAGGTACAAGAGGAATGGATAACGTTGATCGAAATATTTATATACCGGTTACGGCAGCGATGGATATTTATAACAAAAAGTACGTTCAAGCAGTGATCATAAAAACAAATTTTGCATCCGTCACGGAGGGGATTCGTAATATTCAGGATGTATTACGTTCACGACATAATATCGATTTGGGCGCAGAGGATGATTTTAATGCCATGTCCCAAGAGGAGTTGGTAAAAACAGCAACCCAGATTACGGATATTCTTGGAATGCTGCTCTCAGCGATTGCAGCGATCTCACTCCTGGTCGGTGGAATCGGCATCATGAATATCATGTACGTTTCCGTAACCGAGCGGACACGAGAAATCGGTTTACGCAAAGCGCTGGGCGCTCGTAGCAAGGATGTATTAACGCAATTTTTAATTGAATCAATCGTGCTCACCGGAACAGGTGGCTTGATTGGTGTTTTTTGTGGCGTCGCATTTTCTTGGCTTGCGATAATCGTTATCTCAAATTTTCAAAGTGGTTGGTCATTCGCTATTTCAACAACAGGCATGGCGCTGGGATTCTTTGTCTCAACAACGATCGGTGTCGTTTTTGGGTACGCGCCAGCTCGCAAAGCCTCACGCTTAAGCCCAATAGAGGCGCTACGCAAAGAATAATATGAAAATTCAGGACCTTATTTCTATTTCCGTAAAAAGCCTCTTACGCAATAAAGCGCGAGCCGTGTTAACGATGCTCGGAATTGTTATTGGAATCGCTTCCGTAATCCTGATGCTATCAATCGGTAAAGCTGCGGAACGTTATCTATTAGCAAATGTTGCATCGTTTGGTTCTGACGTCGTCATTATTACAAACGGTAGTGGTGCACAAAGAGGAGGTGGACCAAACCCGCTAACAAAATTAACGTTGACCTATAAAGATTACACGGAGCTAAAGCGACAACCATGGGTTAGCTCAATTACAACGACGGTATTAAGCACGGCAGTAGCAACATACGGTGCAGAGAATATGAACGTTTCCGTCTGGGGTTCTGCTCCAGATGAGATCAAGGTTTTTTCATCAACGATAGAGCAGGGGAGGTTTTTGTTTACGGATGATCTTGATAGTCATGCAAAAGTTGCCGTAATAGGAAACAATATTGCGAAACAGCTCTATGGCGATGACTCACCGGTTGGAAAAATGATAAAGATCAAACGACAAAACTTTCGCGTGATCGGTGTCCTAGCAAAAGGAGGAACGCGATTTTTTACAAAGCTCGATGATCTTATTTACATCCCTGCAACAACGGCGATGGATCAGTACAATAAAGAGCATCTCAATTTTATCAGCCTCATCC
The DNA here is from genome assembly GCA_903918235.1 of Candidatus Uhrbacteria bacterium. Lineage (GTDB taxonomy): Bacteria > Patescibacteriota > Patescibacteriia > 2-12-FULL-60-25 > 2-12-FULL-60-25 > CAIXDN01. The sequence continues at coordinate 3,260 of CAIXDN010000041.1, read as the reverse complement.
CAAAAGACATAACGCCAAATCAAGCAAAAGAAGAAGTAAGATTCCTCCTTCGTGATTTGCACAAGCTTGATAATCCGCAAGGCGATTTAGCAAAGGATGATTTTAAAACAGCAACGCAAGATGACGCACAAAAAAATGCGGGCACGATCGGGCAAGTGCTCTCTATTTTGCTTGGTTCGATCGCAGCAATCTCGCTCGTGGTCGGCGGTATCGGAATCATGAATATTATGTACGTTACTGTAACAGAACGCACTTCGGAGATTGGGTTACGTAAAGCGCTCGGAGCAAAAAGTGCCGATGTCATGGGCCAATTCCTTGCCGAGGCAATCGCCGTCACCTCCATTGGCGGAATCATTGGAATTATCACCGGAGTCGTACTGTCCTGGCTAACAATCCAGATTCTCAATCAGTTCCAAACTGGCTGGACATTTATTTTATCAGGCAGCTCGATATTCCTCGCCTTCTCCGTATCAGCAATCATCGGTATTATTTTTGGCTATAATCCTGCCCGTCGCGCTTCCAAGCTCTCACCGATCGAGGCCCTCCGCTACGAGTAGGGGCGCATGGCAATGTGCCTGATTACGTTGACAAATTGGAAAAAATCAGTTAAACCGAGTCGGCACATTTACACAAGGAGGTTATCACGTGAAAGATGAATTCGAATTGGATATCTTCACGTACTTTCAGCTAGTTCCGCACAAAGGGCTCGCGCGCATCATCGCAACGCTGGAAGTACTCGGCGTCACCAAGCTGCGCTATAAGTGGGCGAACAAAGGAACTCCGGACTATCCGCGTATCGAGTACAGGCATAAGAACGGTAATTATGTGTGTGCACTGGGTGTGAGCCGGCGTCCGTTTATCGGACATTCATCATGGTTGTCCTTCTATGCGACAAACGAGCGCAATGAGCAATCGTCGGTGATCATCTTGTGCTTCAACGAAGTCGATCGTATCTGGCTTCGAGAATGGAACCGAGGCATCATAATTGATGCACAGATCAACGCTTTGATTCATACGTGGTTTCCAAAGGGAGACCCGAGACTATTGATTGAACAGGATGGACTGGTGAACGCGACTATTCAGCATCTGATTCATCTCATGTTGGAGGCTGACGCTTGACAAAAAGGTCGTATTTCGCTATTCTGCCACAACCTCTTTGAGGAGAAAGTGAGTTTGAATGGCCTCAAGACCCATGCCAGGAAAGCGCGTGACGGCACGCGACATCGCCTTCGAGGAGCGTGCCTCCGGAGAAGTCATCAATGTTCGTATCAAGAGCAATCCTCCGGTCCAGCTGCCCAAGTCCAATGAAGACTCGGCGCCGAGCACCGAAGACGTGTTTCGAGCGATGAACGAGATCAGCGCGGAGTGCTGGTTCTGATGTCGGACAATAAGAGAATGCCAACCGAGGCAGAGCTCCGAGCCGCCTACATCGTCAGAGTTCCTGCGGTCTGTCTCGATTGCGGAGATCGTGTTCTACCAGATGTTCCCTGCGGGAATCACGGCGACGACTACGACATTCTCGGAGTCGTCTATCCACCCTACGTCTTTTGCACGGAGAACGCCGTGGCTCCGGATCTTCCGGAGAACGCTGGACGCCACCCCGCGCCCGGGGAAGAGAGTGAAGCTCTCAAAACCATCGGAGAGCTTACGGCTCTCCGATCACTCGGCGGTCAACGCCACTGCTTCTGACTGACGGCCCCTGTCTCGACATTAGTCGGGACGGGGGCCTGTTTGTATTTGGATGGCTACCCTTGACCACGTTTCCCAATCATCCTATATTAGCAATCAAGTCATTAGACTGCTAATTACATGGATCAACGCCTCCAACAAATTTTACACCTCGTCCTTCGGGAATATATCGCCTCAGCAGAGCCTGTTGGCTCACAGCATCTGGTGAAGCGATATACATTGGAAGTAAGTCCCGCAACGATCCGCAACTGGTTTGCGGAGCTCGATGAGCTCGGTTTTCTTGAACAACCGCATACCTCCGGCGGACGTATTCCAACAGAAGCAGCGTTCAAGCAATTTGTAGAGGAGATGCTTCCAAAGCCTGCGCCAAAACGTTCTCGTGAGCGCCTGGAAGCCGCAGCCGGCAAGATGGAGCCTGATCACAAGCTCAAGGCCGTTGCTCGCGAGCTCGCAGAATTAACAGGACTCGCCTCGATTGTTGCCACGGAGGATGCAAACACGTATTTTACTGGCCTCTCACAATTACTCGCTCAACCGGAATTCCGTAACTGGCAAAACGCCATTCATCTCACAGGTCTGCTAGAACATTTAGATGAAACACTCGCCGGATTAAAACGCATTTCATTTGATGAGCCTCTAGTGCTCCTCGGAGAAGACTGTCCATTTGGACCTGCCTGCGCCGCCATAGTTGCCAAAGGTCCTGACAATGTTATGCTCGGCGTCCTTGGACCAATTCGTATGGATTATCAACAAGCCATGTCACATCTTGTATCCGCTATCGAAGTACTAAATACATAAATATGGATGAACAAAATAATTGCGAAAAGTGCGAAGAATATCTCTCTGGTTGGAAGCGCGCGCAAGCCGATTATCAAAACTTGAAAAAAGAATCAGAACGCGAGAAAGCGGAATTTGCCAAATACGCCAACGAGCGTTTGCTCTCGGAACTTCTGCCAGCAATCGATCAGTATAATCTCGCGCTCACTTACATTCCAGACATGACGTCCTTATCGCCGGAAGAGAAAAAGAAATATGAGAACTGGTTGGTCGGAATTAAGGCCGTGAAATCCCTTTGGGATCAAGCAGCACAGTCCGTCGGTCTCACACGCATCTCTGTCGATGGTCCTTTTGACCCTCAGCTCCACGACGCCGCCGGAACAGAAGCCGCGGAAGGCTCAGAGCCCGGCTCCATTCTCCGCGTCATCCAAGATGGTTGGTCTCTCCACGGAAAAGTTCTACGTCCTGCTCGCGTTATCATCACTTCATAACAAAATAATCTTATGTCTAAAATTCTCGGAATCGACCTCGGTACCACAAACTCCTGCTTTGCCGTCGTAGAAGGTGGCCAGCCAAAAGTATTAGAAAATGCAGAGGGTGCACGCACCACTCCGTCTGTTGTTGCTGTCACAAAAACAGGGGAGCGTCTTGCAGGACAAATCGCCAAGCGCCAAGGTGTCGTTAACCCAGTGAACACCTTGTTCTCGGTAAAGCGTTTGATCGGCCGCCGTGCTTCTGTTGAGGAAGTGAAGCGTGATTTGAAGTGGTTGACATACATGGTCGTGCCAAGCGGC
>CAIXDN010000040.1 GCA_903918235.1 Candidatus Uhrbacteria bacterium | reverse complement strand
GTTTATCTTGGGGTAAGACTTGGTCATTAATTTATCGACTTTCGTCTGCATTGTTGCTACTATTTTGTAGCACTTTTATGGGACAAAAAGGTACCGTTTCATTTTCCTATCGTTCCGCTAGTGGTTTTGTTTTTGCGGTGTTTTTAGCAGTAGCTTTGCCGACGGTTAGTTGCGCGTTGGGGGCGAGGTGGATTGATCAGTATTTTGCGACAGGGTATTTCTTTACGATTCTTGGGATTTTTCTTGCTTTTGCTATTTCTGCGTATCTTGTTTTGCATTTAGCGAAGCGTTTTCTCATAAAACGAGTATGAGCGCTTTGCATATTTCATTGGTCGCTGAGCCGGTATTTTTTCTTGGTAATTTTGTTGTTACTAATTCTCTTTTGAATGCGGTTATTGCCACATGTGTCTTGATTATGGGTGCGGCGATTTTGCGTGTTGTTCTGCGAGAAAATGGAATGCCGGGTGCGTTGCAGAATGCCGCGGAAGGTATTGCGGAGACGCTGTTGTCGTATATGGATCGTGTGACGGGTGATCATCGAAAGTCTGTCGCGTTTTTGCCATTCATCGGCACATTGTTTTTGTTTATTTTGCTTTCAAATTGGATGGGTTTATTGCCTGGCACTGGTTCTCTCTTGCTTCATCGTGGCCAGGAGGTTGTACCATTGTTCCGACCTGCAACCGCGGATTTGAATTTGACGATTGCTTTGGCGCTGCTGTCTGTTGTTTCTTCTCATGTGATTGGGGCTTATACACTTGGTTTGGGAACGCATGTAAATAAGTTTATTCAGTTTGGTTCCTTGTGGCAGGCATTGCGCACATTGAATTTGATCAAGATAATGACAGCGTTTATTGAGTTTGGTGTTGGTATTCTTGAGTTGATTGGTGAATTTGCAAAAGTTGCTTCCTTATCTTTGCGGTTGTTTGGCAATGTGTTTGCCGGGGAGATTTTGTTGGCAGTCCTTGCTTCATTGATTGCTTACTTGTTGCCACTTCCATTTATGTTGTTGGAATTGTTGGTTGGAATTGTGCAGGCATCGGTTTTTTCTATTCTTACTTTAGTGTATCTTACGGTTATGACGACCGCTCCTCATGGCGCGCATTCGGAGTAAGTCGGGACGTCCTGACGATGTCGGGGCGTGCCGTTCTCATTCTTAGCTGCACATTTCTATGGACCTTGAAGTTTGGCGTGTTATCGCAAAAAGCATCACCATGGCTATTGGAGGTATTGGACCTGCTATTGCTATCGGTATGATTGTGAGTAAGGCGATGGAGGCGATCGGACGTAATCCAGAATCAGGCGACAAGTTGTTTGTTCCGATGTTGCTTGGTGCCGCTTTTGCGGAAGCGATTGCTATCTATTCATTGGTTGTTGTCTTTACGTTGTGACGGAGGCGGTTCAATCCGGCATTGCCGCGACTCTTGGTCTTGATTTAGGCCTCTTTTTTGCGCAGCTGTTTAATTTTTCGTTGTTACTTATTGTGCTATGGAAGTTGGCTTGGAAGCCGCTTCTTGCGGTGATGGAACAGCGACGACAAGCCATTGAAATGGGTTTGCAGCAAGCGGAGCAAGCGCGTATTGAGCTTGAATCGGCAAAAAAGAAAAGTGAAAGTCTTGTGCAAAAAGCACGTCGTGAAGCACGAGAAGTTTTGAGTGAGTCACAGCAAGAGATTGGGCGTCAGCATACGGAACTTTCGGCTTCGTTTCATGCTGATTTGGATCGACAAATTGGAGAGGCACGTGTGCAATTGGAACGTGAGCGTCAGCAGATGGTCGCGTCAGCAAAGCAAGAGATTGCCGATGTGATTATCTTGGCGACAGAAAAAGTGAGCGGCTCCATCGTCCCAGCAAAGATGCAAGCGCAGTATGTGCGTGATGCTATCGAGGAAATTGAATCTTGAGTATGCGAGATCCTCAATTGTTGCAGATGATTGCACGTTCTTATGTGCGCTCTTATCCATCCATATCCGCGCACGATCTTGCGGTGTTGTTAGAAGAGCATCATGCGCTGGATCAACTCAATGAGTTACTGCTTTTGATCCAAGAAGAGGGGGTACAGCAAAAGGCGTTTCGCTATGCTCAGGTTGTAAGCGCCCATCCATTAACGGAGGCACAGCGCCTAGCATTGAGTCACGCTTTGGAAAAACGATTTGGAATGCCGGTGATTCTCCAAGAAGAAGTACAGACGGATTTGATCGGCGGTCTTAAGATTTTTTCTCAAAGTTGGTCATATGATGGAAGTGTGCGTGGTCGGCTCACTCGTTTGGCTCAAGCTTTAAAGACGTAATGTATGCAAAAAAAACATCAAGTGTTGGAAGAGTTACGCCAAGAGATTGCTGATTTCCAGGCAGGATCTTCTGCGGAAGAGATTGGACGAGTGCTCGAAGTTGGCGATGGTATCGCGACTATTTCTGGCTTACCGCAAGCACGCAGTATGGAGATGTTGGCTTTTGAAGATGGAGCTATTGGTGTTGCTCTGAACTTGGAAGAGCGTGAGGTTGGCGTGATGTTGTTAACGGGACTTGAGTCTTGTCGTGCCGGAGAAACGGTGCGGACCATGGGAAAATTATTATCAGTGCCCGTTGGTCCAAATGTGATTGGGCGTGTTGTTGATGCGCTTGGTCGTCCCATTGATGGTTTTGGTCCGATTGAATCCTTAGTAGAATATCCGGTTGAGCGCGTTGCTTCTGGGGTGATGGCGCGTGAACCGGTGACGGTTCCGCTTATGACAGGGATCAAGGCTGTTGATTCCATGATTCCGATTGGCCGAGGGCAAAGAGAATTGATTATTGGCGATCGACAAACGGGAAAGACAGCGATTGCGATTGATACGATTTTGAATCAAAAAGGAAATGGCGTGCGATGTATTTACGTTGCGATTGGTCAAAAGGCTTCCAAGGTTGCAAAGATTGTGACGTCGCTACAAGAAGCAGGCGCTTTAGAGTATACGACGATTGTCGTTGCTTCTGCTTCTGATCCTGCGGCATTGCAGTATATTGCTCCGTATACGGGTTGTGCGATCGGTGAATATTTTATGGACCAAGGAGAGGATGTTCTTGTTGTTTACGACGATCTTTCTAAGCATGCTTGGGCGTATCGTGAAGTTTCTTTGTTGTTGCGACGTCCTCCTGGTCGTGAGGCATATCCAGGCGATGTCTTTTATCTTCACTCACGATTATTGGAGCGTGCTGCACGTGTGAATGCGGCTTTTGGTGGCGGTTCTCTTACGGCTTTGCCGATCATTGAAACCCAAGCAGGTGATGTATCTGCGTATATTCCTACGAACGTGATTTCTATTACGGATGGACAGATTTATCTTGAATCGGATTTATTTTATCGAGGCATTCGTCCGGCATTGAATGTGGGATTGTCCGTTTCTCGTGTTGGAGGAGCCGCGCAGACAAAAGCGATGAAAAAAGTCGCGGGTCAGTTACGTCTTGATCTTGCGCAGTTTCGTGAATTGGAAGCGTTTGCACAGTTTGCGACGGATCTTGATGAGACCACAAAAAAACAAATTGATCGTGGACGTCGCATTGTTGAAATTTTGAAACAGGGTCAATTTAAACCATTGACTATGGAAGAGCAAGTTGTAGTGTTGTATGCAGTGACTCGTGGATATTTGGATACGATTCCAGTTGAAAAAGTACTCGCTTGGGAGCAAGGATTTTTAGCGGAGCTTCATCATGGAACAGCGACGTTGTTTGGGATGATTGTCAAAGAACAGACATTGACGGAGGCAATTGAAGAACGATTAAAAAAAGCAATTCTTGCGTGGAATAAGGATTTTACCGATTGATATGCCTGTTCCAACTCGACTCGTAAAGCGTCGTATTAAATCGATTCGATCGACGCGCAAGATTATGAAGGCCATGGAACTTGTGGCGGCTTCTAAAATGCGCAAAGCCATTGGTCAGACACTTGCTTCTCGGCCTTATGCGGCATTGATTGAGGAGATGTCAAGGGAATTGCGTACACTTGTGTATTCACATCGACATCCGCTTTTGACGGGTTTTGGTTTGGATCGCGCAAAGAAAACGTTGCTTGTTGTTGTTGCTTCTGATCGCGGATTGTGTGGGGGATTTAATGCGCAAATCGTGAAACAGGCGGTTGAGTTTTTGAAGCTGCGTACAGAAGATGTTGAGCTGGTTACGATTGGGCGTCGTGCGGAACAAGTTGTGCGTCGATCTCATCGTGTCGCAAGTGCTTCTTTTGAATCGATTGCGAATGTTTCATCGTTTGCTCGCGTGAAGCCGATGGCGGATTATCTGTTGCAGGCGTTTCTTGATCAGCGTGTTGGAAAGATTTTTATTGCTTATACGGAGTTTCAAAGCACGCTTGTCCAGGTGCCTCATGTGAATCAGTTGTTGCCGGTGATTCCTGAGATAGAGCTTGTTGTTCAGCCTACCTACATTGAGCGGGAGGCTCTTCAAGGGGAGCGCATTCTTTTTGAGCCAAGTCCGGATGCGGTTTTTGAAGGATTGCTTCCGGCTTTGATTGAAATGCAGATTTATCAAGCGCTTCTTGAGTCGTCTGCATCGGAACATAGCGCGAGAATGTTAGCAATGAAAAATGCCGGGGATGCGGCTAAAGATATGTTGGAAGATTTAACCTTTGCTTTAAACCAAGCTCGTCAGGCCGGAATCACGCAGGAGATTTCCGAGATTTCTGCCGGCAAAGCCGCCATTCAATAATTTATGACTACCAAACATCTAAAGAAGCAGAGCATGGGGAAGATTACCCGTGTGATTGGACCGGTGGTGGATGTGGCCTTTGAAGGAGCGATTCCATCGATTTATCACGCATTGATTATTGATCGTCCTGAAGGGCCGATTACGTTGGAAGTGGAACAGCATTTGACGGATGGTCGTGTCCGTACGATTGCGATGGCTTCTACGGATGGGTTGATGCGTGGAATGGAAGTCCGTGACACAGGTGCACCAATTTCTGTGCCAGTTGGTCCTGGAGTTTTAGGGCGTATGTTTAATGTCACAGGTCAAGCGATTGATGGAAGAACGGAAGAGGTTCAAGCGACCAAGTTACTTCCGATCCATCGCGCAGCTCCACGTTTTGATGAACAATCGACAAAGGCAGAGATTTTGGAAACGGGAATCAAGGTTATTGATTTGATTTGTCCATTTTTAAAAGGTGGAAAGGTTGGACTATTTGGTGGTGCTGGTGTTGGCAAAACCGTTGTCGTGATGGAATTGATTCGTAATATTGCGACCGAACATGGAGGTTTTTCTGTGTTTGCTGGCGTGGGTGAACGTACGCGTGAAGGAAATGCGCTTTGGACGGAAATGCAGGAATCGGGCGTTATTGATAAGACGGCGCTTGTTTTTGGTCAGATGAATGAACCGCCTGGCGCACGTGCTCGCGTGGCATTGACTGGGTTAACGATGGCGGAATATTTCCGTGATGAAGAACACCAGGATGTGTTGCTTTTCATTGATAATATCTTTCGTTTTACGCAGGCTGGTTCTGAGGTGTCGGCTTTGCTTGGTCGTATTCCATCTGCCGTGGGTTATCAGCCGACGCTTGCTACGGAAATGGGCGCATTACAAGAGCGTATTACTTCCACAAAAAATGGTTCCATTACTTCTGTGCAGGCGGTTTATGTTCCGGCAGATGATTTAACGGATCCGGCTCCAGCGACGACGTTTGCGCATTTGGATTCAACGGTAGTATTGAGTCGTGCATTGACGGAGTTGGGAATTTATCCGGCCGTTGATCCATTAGATTCCAATTCAACGATTTTGGATCCGTTGATTGTTGGAGATCGGCACTACAAGGTTGCTCGTGATGTGCAGAATGTATTACAACGTTATAAGGACTTACAAGATATTATTGCGATTCTTGGTATGGAGGAATTGTCTGATGAGGATAAGCGCTTGGTGACTCGTGCACGCAAGGTGCAGAAATTTCTTTCTCAGCCTTTTCACGTGGCGGAAGTCTTTACGGGTAATCCTGGCAAATATGTCACATTAGCAGAGACAATTCGAGGTTTTGAGGAAATCTTGGCAGGGAAACATGATGATAAGCCAGAACAGGCTTTTTATATGAAGGGTGGAATTGATGAAGTTGTTGCTTGATTATGCGTTTTCGACTTGTGACTCCAGAACGTGTCCTCTTTGATGAGGAGGCGCTTTCTGTTAGCTTGCCTACGGAGCAAGGTGAGGTCACGGTTTTACCTGGGCATACAGCTTTATCAACCGTATTAAAGACAGGTATAGGACATTATATTTCCTCAAAAGGAGAACATGCAGACGTTGTTTTTTCACGAGGGTATATTTACATTGACGGAAAAGGATCGGTTACCGTTCTGGCGGATACGGCAGAAAAAGGAGAGGAATTGGATCTCTCTGTCATCGAAGAAGCAAAAAAGCGCGCTGAATCTGTGATGCAAGGAACGACGCGACAAGATGACCAGGCTTTTGCTATGGCCGCGGCGGCTTTGGAACGTGAATTGGCAAGATTTAAGTTGGCGACGAGAAGGCGGGGAAGATAGGATGAGGTTCTGTGAATGATTGATTGACAAAAACGTAAAATATAGACTACTCTGCCATGACCCAGAAATTGAGCATTTTGCTCATTCACACATTTTTTTGGGTCCGAAAGGTTTTACTCAATGCTCACGCAGACCCCGTCCACCAACGGCCACACCACTATGTCCGAGACTAAGATTTCCCTCGCCGTGAAGCACCTCCGCGCATTGTCGCAGGAGCAGCTTCACGATCTCTTGCTCCGTGCTTCGAAAGGCGGCTTCACCCTCGGTGATGCCATTCGTTCCGCGGTTCAGAACCCCGATTCCTCCGTCGGCGCCTATGCCGGCGATGCGGATTCCTACGACACGTTCGCCGAGTTCTTCGGCCCGCTCATCGAGGAGTACCACGGTTTCAACGGTACTCACGTGACGGATTTTGACGTGACGAAGATCTCGACCGAACCGGTCGATCCGACAGGGGAGGCCATTGTCTCGACGCGTATCCGTGTGGGCCGCAACCTCGCCGCCTATCCGCTCGCACCGCTCATCACTCGTGAACAGCGTCTCGACCTCATGAACAAGGTCTCGGCCGTTCTCAAGGAGAAGCTCACCGGCGACCTCGCCGGAGAGTTCTATCCTCTCGAGGGCATGTCCGAGGAGACGCGCGTCCAGCTCGTTCAGGATCACTTCCTCTTCAAGCAGGGCGACCGCTTCCTCGAGTCCGTCGGTGCGAACCGCGACTGGCCGGAGGGACGTGGCATCTTCCACAACGCCGACAAGACGGCGCTCGTCTGGATCAACGAAGAAGACCAGCTCCGCATCATCTCGATGCAGAAGGGTGGCGACATCCGCGCGGTCTTCGATCGTCTCGCCCGCATGGTCGAGATCATTAACGCGTCGCTTCCGCTCTCGTATCACCCCAAGTACGGGGCCGTCTCGTCCTGTCCGACCAACCTCGGCACGGCGATGCGTGCGAGCGTGCACGTCAAGATCCCGTTCGTCAGCGCACGTCCGGACTTCAAGGAGATCTGTCAGGATCTCAAGCTCTCGATCCGCGGGGTCGATGGCGAGCACTCCGAGTCGAAGGGTGGCATCTACGACATCTCCAACAAGCGCCGTCTGGGCGTCTCGGAAGTCGATGCCGTCACCACGATGTACGAGGGCATCAAGAAGCTCTTGGCCATGGAACGCGAGATGGCTGCTGCTGCAGCCGTCTAAGCAATTGAGTAGAGGACTTTCCCGGCCCTAGGCCGGTAAACCTCTGAAAGAGCCCTTCCTGCGAAAGCGGGGAGGGCTCTCACTAAATATCAATTTATATATGATGATTTATCGCAAAGTGTCTTTCGTTATTTTGTTTATTTTTGTTGCTGTTTTGGGATTTTGGCTTTGGGATCGATCTAAAAATGAGCCCCAACATGTTTCTGAGATTAAGGCTAAGCAGGAGACGACTAGCCAGCCGACTCAAACTCTTGTGACAGACGATGACTGCGTGAAGCCGGTGGACGTATCGCTTCTTAAGCGGAAAGACGGCGCTGAGCTTTGCGTGTCTGTTTTGCGTAAACCTTCTAGTATAGGAACGGATCATTCATATGACCCTGTCCATGTCACATATAGCTTTTCGTTGATTACCTCAAGTGGCATCAAGCAAGAACTTGCTAAGCATGAGGAGGGATATCGTTTTTCTAAAGATCAACAAGACTACGTTTCATTGCCGGATCGTCCGCTTGCGACAAATTGGAAGCCGATGGGGTGGTCTTTGGATGAACATTCGTATTATTTTACGCGCAGTCAGGGCTTGCCTATTGATGGGCCAGGAGCAAATGCTCAGATTGATTTATGGAGTTTGGATATTGCTTCAGGTATTTTGAAGCAAGTTTTAAACGTCGGAGATATTGCTCATTTTTTGGATAGTGCTTCTATTCTTGATGTTGATGTCCCAAATCAGCGCATTATTGTTTTAAAAGATGGGTTGGTTTGGGTTGAGTCATTCTCTGCAAAAGTTATTTCTACGCTACCTTCGACTCCTTTTTCCTTAAAGGAAGTGGAAGGATTGGGCGATACGGAATCGTATGAATTTAACAATGATGGGTCGGGCGTTATCGTGAAAGCTCAGCGGGAAGTGCCGTATGGAAGCGGAGAGATGGTTCAGTATGGTCCGGCAACGTTCGATATTGCCACGGGGAAGTATATAAAGTAGTAGGACGATTAGTAAAGTAATGTATACTGCTCAATATATGAATCAAGAAAAAATGCAAAACGTGTTGCTTGGTGTTTTGATGGTTGGATTAGTTCTTGTTGGAGGTGGAATGTATTTATTTAGTACGCAGTTGCAATCGGTTGCGACGAGCGTGAAGGGGATTCAAGTGGGAATGGCGCAATTGCAGGCGGTGAAGCCTGTGGTGACGGAGCCTGCAGTTGTACCTGCGGAACAACAACCGGTTTTTCAGAAGGTGAATATCGGAGGTTTGACGTTTGCTTTACCTGAAGGTTGGGCCTCAAAGGGAATAGATGCGAATGGCGAAACATTGATTCAAGTGCTCGATCCTAGCTATAAAGTAATGATTCCTGTTGATGTACATTTGCTTACCCCAGTTCAAGCACAGAAATGCCTTTCAGGAGACTATTGCGATGTTCTTGTGAATACTCCAGCCACGACAATTTATACTAGCGGCCAATTACTCCCGATTCCAAGTCTCGGTACTTTTATTGTGAAGAAGGGGGATGGCTTGTATCAAGTAACATTTAACGAGCCAGTGTCTAACGAGCCCTTACCAAAAGATCTCGACGGAGTATGGTTTCCGTCTACGAGTGTGACAAGTGGTGAGTTTCTCTCATTTGTATTGACGGCACGCTAAAGTGGGAATTGGACTTACCCACAGGCTAGGTCAGTAAGAATGAAAAATGCGCTGTAACAAGCGCATTTTTTAATTGTTCACTAGCTTTGACCAATGTAGCGTTGTGGCATAGAATGGTATGCAGTGGGAAGAAGTGGAAAATCTGCTTCTCTCACAATCCTGCTCTATGTTCATCGGCGAGTATCAACACACCCTCGATGAAAAAGGCCGGATGAGTGTTCCGGTCAAGTTTCGTTTGTCCTTAGCGGAAGGCGCTGTGGTTACGCGTGGACTTGATCGATCGTTGTTCCTTTACCCGAAGAGCGAGTGGCAAACACTTGCTGAAAAGTTGGCGTCCCTGCCGTTTGGCCAGGCTGACACACGCGCTTTTGCCCGCTTAATGCTGGCCGGTGCGATGGAAGTCGAGGTCGACAAGTCCGGACGCGTGCTTCTTCCGGAGTATCTGCGAACGTATGCCGGCCTTTCAAAGGACGTCATTGTTGCGGGTCTTTATAACAGATTAGAAATCTGGGATGAGGCTACGTGGAAGGAATATTCCTCAAAAACGGAAGCGGAAGGTAACGCTATTGCTGAGCGTCTAGAAAATCTAGGCGTATGAACCAGACTGTCCATATTCCCGTGATGCTCGAGGAAACCATGCTTGGTCTCGAAGTCAGGGCTGGCGGTATCTGGGTTGATGGGACGCTTGGAGGGGGTTCGCATACGCGAGCTTTGCTTGAGCGTTCTGCGCCGGATGGAATCGTCTATTCATTCGATGTTGATCCGAATGCATTGGCGCGTGCAAAAGAGACGTTGAAAGAATTTGGTGATCGTTTTCAGGCGGTGGAAGCAAACTTCCGCAACTTGGACGATCGATTAGCAGAACGTGGAGTGATGAGCGTTGACGGAATTCTTCTTGATCTTGGTGTCTCCTCTGACGAGATCGTGGATTCCTCAAAAGGCTTGTCATTTATGACAGAAGGTCCGCTCGATATGCGTCTTGGTCCCAAGGCAAATGAAGACGGACTTACAGCGGCAGACATTGTGAATACGTGGAAGCCAAATGAGATCGAGCAGTTGATTCGAGAATTTGGTGAAGAAAAGTTTGCAAGACATATCGTCGACGTGATTGTCACGGCTCGCAAGAGCTCACGCATTACTCGAACGACGGAGCTCGCATCTCTTATTCGCCAAGCGGTTCCAAAGGGTTATGAGCGAGGGCGTATTCATCCAGCAACGCGAACGTTTCAAGCGTTACGCATTGCGGTTAACGATGAATTCGAATCCTTAAAGGAAGCGATTGATGGAAGCCATCGGATTCTTACTCCTGGAGGCAAGCTTGCTGTGATTGCTTTTCATTCGCTGGAAGATCGGATTGTCAAAGTTGCTTTTAAAGATAAAGAACGTTGGGAGCCGATTACAAAACGGCCGCAGGAACCCACAGAAGCAGAAGTTCAGAAGAACTCGCGATCACGAAGTGCAAAATTACGTGTTGCTAGAAAAGTTCAATAACCTTATCACCTATGTCTCGGTCTTTCTCCTCAAGCTATCGACAACCGCATCTTGCGCTTGGTTTGTCATTGGCTCCAGGACGCAAACTTGAGAAAGCTGCACGGAATGCATGGGTTGGGGTTTTTCTTGTTTTATCGTTTTCTGCAATGGCTGTGAGCGTCTTTCAAACAAATAAATCCGCGACAAAAGCATATTCTTTGCGTGAACAGGAGAGCCGTCTTGAACAGTTAAAAGCCACGGTTGCTGATTTGGAAGACCATGCAGCAAAAAATCAAGCGTTGGCCACTATAGAGGAGCGTGTTAAAGGATTAGGGTATGTACCCGTTGATCATAT
>CAIXDN010000039.1 GCA_903918235.1 Candidatus Uhrbacteria bacterium | reverse complement strand
CCTGTCCGACGTACGTCGGACCGCTCTATCCAGCTGAGTGTTTAAAGAAAAAACTCTCTTTCGAGAGTCATTTCTATGGTGCGGCCAAATCGATTCGAACGATTGACCTCTTCCTTCGCAGGGAAGCGCTCTATCCAGCTGAGCTATGGCCGCATATGGATAATCTTATCTTGAACGATCTGTTCAATGATTTTTCTACTCTTAAGCTTCTTAAGCTTGTATTCAATCTTTCTAGCTTCCGCTGGTGTTGGGTAGCGTTGAAAAAATACGAGTTCAAGAGGCCTTAGATTCGCTGTGCTTAACACTTCACCTGACTGATGCTCTAGAAAGCGTCTGTCTATGTCGATCGTTGAGCCGACATAGTATCGTTCGTTTACAAGTTTGAGAATGTATACATATCCCATACAGGCTATCATTCGAACGATTGACCTGTCCGACGTACGTCGGACCGCTCTATCCAGCTGCTTGCCCCGAAGAGCAAGGCGACATCGGGGAGCTATGGCCGCAAAATTGCTATTAAATACGCAATAGCCGACCGACTATATCAGAGAAATGCTCTCCTTGCAAGTCTAGGTCTTCTTGTAGGAATTGGCGCAAATGCGACCTTAGCTCGATTGGATCTTGGTCGAAGAGTTCAAGACGAATGCGTTGTGAAATTGCAGATTTTGGCTCAATATAGAGCAGTTTTGCGATAGGTGGCTGATAGACGATCGCAAAGGAGTTGATGTCTTGAAATAAGTGCAATTTTCCATCGACGACAATGCCGTTGTTCCCGATTTGCACCAAAACGTCTCTTGGTTCTTGGCTTCCAACGAGCAGCATGATGATAGAGGAAAGGAAAATGATGAACGCAAAGAGGAAATTTGCCGTCCAAACCGCATAGGCGATCAGGAGAACCGAGATGATGGAAAAGCCAAAATACCAGGCTTTATTACGCTCTGGCTTAAAGAAAGCAGGCATTTCCCAAACGAAATGGTCTTGGGAGATAATCATTGCTGACTCGACTTCCGTTGGGAATGAACGCATATAGCTGGATTATAGCATGAAAAAAGCTTAGAATGGAGTACATGCTCCGTTGGGATGAACCTGTTGCATTTGTGAAAGGCGCTACGGCTCCAGTCCGAAAGGCTTGGGAAAGTTTAGGTATTTGTACGATTGGAGACTTGGTATTGACCCTGCCTCGTCGTTACGATGATTTTTCTCGTATCACAAACATTGGAGATACGCAGAATGGAGATTTTGTTACATTGGAAGGTACAGTTGTTTCTTGTACTAAGCTTCATACATTCCGGAAGCGTTTTGCGATTTTTCGTTTAGTCTTTGAAGACAAGACCGGGAAATTGAGTGCAAACTTTTTTAATCAACCTTGGGTTCTTGAAGAGTTTAAACCTGGTCGAAAGATCTTTCTTTCTGGCAAGATTGCGATTAAAGCTCCTTATGGCAAAACACTCGTAAGTCCGATCTGGGAGCCTGCGGAAGCGAGGACATTGGCTGCTGGGAAGGTTGCGCCTGTGTATGGTCTTGCGGGAACCCTGATTCAAAAAACTTATCGACGCTTGATGCAGTCGGTTCTTGAAAGTCTTGAGTGGCCAGAAGATGCTATTGATTTTGATTTGTTGAAACGGCTGAAGTTTAAGTCGCTTCAAGAAGCGATACGATCTGTTCATGAGCCTGCCTCGATTGAGGACGCTGAGCAGGGGCGTCGTCGTTTAGCCTTTGATGAGGTTCTTGGTTATCAACTTGCTTTGGGAGCAGAACGTAAACGCGCCACAATTGCTGGTGCTCCGGCGATTGCTTTTGATAAAGTTTTTGCTACAACTTTTGTTGAAGGCTTGCCGTATCCGTTAACAGGTGATCAAAAAAAATCTGTTTGGGCGGCTTTGCAAGACATGGAGCGGAGCCAGCCAATGAGACGGTTGATTCAAGGTGATGTTGGTTCTGGCAAAACGGTTGTATCGGCTTTTTTGGCGGCGCATGTTCATCGACAGGGGTATTCTGCCGTGATGCTTGCGCCAACGGACATTCTTGCGCGACAACATGCGGCGACATTTCAGAGGTTGTTTGCAACACATGCTATTCCATTCGCATTAGTCACGAGAACGGAAAAGCGCTTGTATCAAGGGCGTGAAGAGCAGGCAATGAAAGCCGGACAAGTAGAGCAACTTGCTGAGCAGGGG
>CAIXDN010000038.1 GCA_903918235.1 Candidatus Uhrbacteria bacterium | reverse complement strand
TTCATCAAGAAATGGCCGGTGTCTATTCCTGGCTCCCGCTCGGTTTACGCGTCTTGCACAAGGTTGAGAACATCGTCCGTGATGAGCTCGATAAAATCGGCGCTCAGGAAATTTTAATGAGCGCTCTCCAGCCAAAAGAAAACTGGGACACTTCCGGCCGATGGGATTCCGTCGATGTCCTTTTCAAAATCCCAAGCCAAACCGGCAAAGTCTACGGCCTTGGCCCAACGCATGAAGAAATCGTCACGCCTCTCGTCAAATCATTTTTGAATTCTTACAAAGATTTGCCGATTGCCGTCTACCAAATCCAATCCAAATTCCGCGATGAACTACGCGCAAAATCCGGCGTACTCCGTGGACGTGAATTTGGCATGAAAGATTTATATTCCTTTCACGCAACAACGGAAGATTTTGATGCCTACTATCACAAAGTTCTAGAAACCTACCTCACGATTTTTTCACGTTGTGGTGTTCAGGCAAAAGTTGTGGAAGCCTCCGGCGGATCGTTCACAAAAAAGTTCTCGCATGAATTCCAGGTGCTTACGCCAGCAGGAGAAGATAAAATTCTCACATCAGCAACCGGCACATTCGCACAGAACTCAGAAATCGCAACGCTTAAAGAAGGGGACAAGAATCCAGAAAACGGTGAAACACTTGAGATTAAAACCGGCGTAGAAGTCGGTAACATTTTTGATCTCGGAACAAAGTTCTCAGACGCTTTTGACGTCGGATTCAACGATGAAAACGGCGAGCGCAAAACCGCCGTCATGGGTTGTTACGGCATCGGCACCACGCGCCTCGTCGGCACCATCGTAGAAGCAAGCCACGATGAAAAAGGAATGATCTGGCCAATCTCCGTCGCACCGTTTCACGTCCATCTCATCTCACTAAAATCAAAAGATGAAAACGTCCAATCGCGCATCAATTCCATCGCGCAAGAAATGTACGACGGCATGTGGTCCCAAGGCATTGAAGTCCTCTGGGACGATCGCGAAGCCATCACCCCCGGCGGAAAATTCGCCGACGCCGACTTAATCGGCTTGCCATTACGTCTCATCGTTTCGGAGAAAACCTTAAAAGAAGACGCTGTTGAATGGAAGATGCGAAACGTGGACGAGGCACGATTGGTGAAGATTGAGGATGTGGTGGAAATGGTAGGGGAGATGGTGGGTTAAAAACGATCTTCATGTCCTCAAAAACCACAAACGCCATCATCCTACTTCTTACTTTAATAAGCATCATGGCGGGCGTTCTGCTCTACCCGGCGCTTCCAAACCAGATAGCATCTCATTGGAACGCGGCCGGTGAAGCAAATGGTTTTCAGTCAAAATTCTGGGGAGTCTTTCTCGTTCCGGCGATGATGATCGTATTTTTATTTTTACGTTTGATCACGCTCCGCATCGATCCACTAAAACAAAACATCGAATCCTTCAAAAAATATTACGACGGTTTCTGGATCGGAATCAATGTATTCTTTTTGTATATTTATGGATTAACTCTCGCTTGGAATCTTGGCTATCGATTTAATTTTACAGGAATGATTATCCCTGCGATGAGCGTATTATTTTACGGCATCGGTATCATGATGGAACAATCCAAACGAAATTGGTTCATGGGAATCAGGACTCCTTGGACGCTTTCAAGTGACATTGTGTGGAGCAAGACCCACAAGCTCGGAGGAGTTTTGTTCAAGATCGCAGCGTGCTTATCTCTGTTCGGGATGATGTTTCAAGGTGACATCGCAATACTCTGTGTACTCGTCATTCCGATATTACTTGCATCAGTAACAACAGTGATCTATTCCTATATTGAGTATCGGAAGCAGCAAAAATAATTTTTGCTAGAGAAAATCATTGTAGTCAGATTGACATGTATCAAGGTAAACTTGTTGCATGAGCTCAAAAACAACGAATGCACTTATTCTAAGTTTTACAGTAATAGGCGCTATAGCTAGCATTGTCTTCTACCCAATACTTCCAAAGCGCATCGCCTTTCATTGGAATATGATCGGGGAAGCGAGCGCCTTTGAATCAAAATTTTGGGGCGTATTTGCGATCCCTGTGATTATGTTTAGTTTATTTTTCTTGCGTTTAATAACACTTCGGATTGATCCGCTAAAGAAAAACATTGAACAGTTCAAAGGGTATTACAACGGATTTTGGATCTCTATAAGTATGTTCTTCCTGTATATTTATTATTTGGTCATTGTTTGGAATCTTGGGTATCATTTTGATTTTACAGGGATGGTAATTCCTGCGGTCTCTGTGTTGCTTTATGGTATTGGAGTTGTCCTAGGTAGATCCAAGAGAAATTGGTTTATTGGCATGAAAAACCCTAAGATAATGATGAGTGAAACGATATGGCAAAAGACACATAGGCTAGCAGGACTACTTTATAAAATTACGGCTATATTGTCGCTTTTTAGTATATTTTTACCAGGTGACTTTGTAATGGCTGCTACGGCAATTATAATTATATCTGTATCAATAATAACAGCCGCTTACTTCTACGGGGAGTACCGCAGACGTTAGGAGATATAACGAATATAACAAAAAAAGCAGGGAACATGTCCCTGCTTTTTCGTTGATTACATTGTTGGAGCTGGGGCTGTTGGAGCGGCGGCAGGTGCTGCGCCTGTGTGCTTGAGAGCGTCCTTGAGGCCCTTACCAGCCTTAAACTTTGGAACAGTAACGGCACCGATCTGAATCTTCTCTGTTGGCTTTTGTGGGTTAACACCCATGCGAGCAGCGCGTGTCTTGGCCATGAAAGCACCAAAACCAGCAATGTTCACTTCACCGCCGTTCTTAAGCGTAGATGTAACAACATCAACGAAAGATTCGACCATATCCTCGGCCTGCTTCTTTGTTACGCCGACTTTTTCCGACAAGTAGCCGATGAGTTCTGCTTTGTTCATAGGTTAGGAAAGATGAAGAGTGATTAATTGATGGGGCTATGATACATTTTTTCGCTAGGTTGCGCAATGGATGAATAGGGGAAGGTCAAAGGTTTGGCTAACCTTAGCGATTACTTTGCGTGCTTAATTTAGTCCAAAACGGGTCAGATTCGCTGAGCTAGCTTTTGATAGAAACGAAAAAAACTCGCTAATCCTGCACTTTCATCAAGTACTCTGCCCCAAGCTCCACCGCCTTTTGAATACTCCTAACCTCTTTCTCGATATACAGTCTTCGCAACGCATCTTCATTTGGCTTCCCTGTCTGTTCCGGATTTGTGAAAATGGTTATTGACTCTTTAAGTAACTCAAATTTTTCTCGTCCAAGTTTCTTGTGCAGATCCTTGGAATAGATTTCATAAAACATGAAGTGATTGAGTTCGTGGGAGAGGATCCGTAACTGTGTCTGGCTGGAGGGGCTGGCATGTACAAAGATCTTCTTCGCTTGAAAATCATAGGGGCAAATCGGCAGTGTAGTCAGATCAACGTGTAGCGATTCAAATGGCCAATTGTGAAGATATAATGTCTCCAATTGAAAAATAACTTGTTCACCCAAACGAGCCCACGCTTCTTCAAGCTCAAGGGCTTTTTTCTCAAGATCTGGGCGCCCCGGAGAGTCTGATAAAAGCGAGGTAATTGTATTTAGAGTATCATCCCTATCTCCTTTTTGCGTCAAAACAGCCCGGATGGAATCCATCTCAATCTTGCCAAGTAGCTTTTCTACCATTCCCTCGCGTCCATGTGCTAGATACGACACATCATAAATAGCGCGGATATAATTCTCCGCATCACGAGCAGGATCGTAGGAGGTCGAGAAGTTCATTTTCATAATCTAGGTTAAAGATACAGTATTCCGTTAAATTAACAAAAAAGCGGCCTCCTCCGGGTGGACGGAGGAGGCCGAGCGCCGCATCTCAATTGGAGACGCAGTCGTAGCAGTCACAGTCGCAGTCACAGGGAACGTCATCGCACGAAGCTGCGTTGACTTGCGCAGTTTCGTCGTTCTCGCAGAATGCGGGAGATGACGTTCTCTCGATCATGGGGATGATTCCGAGGATGTCCATATTTCTTACCTCCTTTCTCCTTGATGTGAGAAGTCCACCCATTAGCTGACTAGTTTTTTTGATACTAGCAGATGCAGGGTGGGGTATGCTCTCTCTTCGGAGACTCCGAATGTGAGAGCCAGATCTCTTAATGTGAAGCCAACTCCATTTTTAGTATGTACCCCCTTGAGGAGATCTGCCACCTTATTGTCAATAAGAAGCCAGTTCTTGACGCTGGCATATGCGATCTGACCGACGTCTTCGTTTCTAAAGCGAAGACCCTTGGCTGGGAGGAAGGTTGCGTTTTTATCAAGTACCATTTTAGTGATTGGAACGCGTGCTGGAGGTACGCTGTTAGTACAAAACGGATCTGTACCTTTGAGAGAGTGAGAGCAGTTTTCCGCCTCTACGCGACAGCCCCCACCGCAACGATTGGGAAATTCTCCACAATCGTTTTTACAATATTGCGGAACCAGATCGCCACTTCGCCACTCGTGCATAGCCTGCCACGCAAGGTGAAATCCATCAGCAATGTTGCCGTATGTTTGCTGAGCGTGGGAACAGGGGCGAACTAGGCCATTGAAGCCGATAGTGCATCCGGTTTTTCCTGCGGAGCAGCTCCGGCCCCCGAGAGCCGTTCTTGTTATGCCGTCTGGGAAGGCGCAGGCTGGGTAGTGCTCAAGCGAGTCTACATTCAAGCCTGTTTCTTCTTTTACAGACAGAAGCTCTGTAAACATGTGATGTAGATCTGCTTGATTCAGATGGTACGCCGTAAAATCCGGGCATGACGAGGGTTTGCTAGCCTTGGTGGCGCAGAAACCGACGGCTCCGAGGTTCTTTACGAACTGGCCAGTCTCACGGATCATCGCCAGATTCTTTTTGGTGACAACCATATTGACTGCCACTTTAATACCGTTACTCACCGCCTTGTTGATGCCATTCCGTGTCGCCTCAAACGAGCCTGGCGTATTAGAGAGTTCATCATGAATGCGTGCGTCGTGTGCCATTAGCGAAGTCAGTATCGACTTGATGCCTAGGCTCTTCAATATGTGCAGACGTTCATCGGTAAGCAGCGCTAGATTGGTATTGATATTAATATCAATACCAGCTTCCTGAATCAGAGTTAGGCCGCTCAGATGCTTATTTAGAGCTGTTAGAGGTTCTCCGCCCGTGAGCGTTACCTGGAACACGCCATTACGGATAAGCTCTTTTGCGATGATTTCAGATCCTGGGTTACCATGAAGAACATGAAGACCCTTTGGATGTGAGCTATCGCGCCAGTAATTGTAGCAGTGCAAACAATTCAGATTGCATGCAGAGGTGAGCTCCCATTGTACGCTTACAGGGGCCGAGATTTGTCGAAACATTTATATACCTCAGCTCTTTAGTTTTGAAAGGCCAATATGCACCATATGGTATAGCCAAAAATTAATATATTATCAATCCTTCCAGTGGGAACTCCTTGTCATTATATTCAAAAATGCCCCGACTTGCGTCAGGGCATTTTCTTTACTTCGCATGCTCAATCACTCTCATTTCTCGGATAAGTGTGACGCGTACCTCTCCCGGAAACTTCAACTCACTTTCAATCTTATTAGCGATATCGCGTGCCAATTTTGTCGCTCCGTAGTCATCAATTTGCTTTGGATTGACGAAGACGCGGATCTCGCGACCAGCTTGAATCGCATATACTTTGTCGACGCCTTCAAAACTCATCGCGACATTTTCCAATTCCTGCAAACGCTTCACATAAAATTCAAGCGAATCCTTGCGTGCGCCTGGACGAGCCCCAGAAATCGCATCCGCAGCCTTAACGATGATGGCTTCAAGAGTCTTTGGTTTGTCCTCATGGTGGCCGATGGACTGATAGGCGATTTCTTCTGGAAAGCCGTATTTCTTCATGATCTGATAACCAATCTCCGGATGTGATCCTTGGATGTCATGGTCAACGGCTTTTCCAATATCGTGCAATAAGCCACCAAGCTTACAAACCTGTACATTCGCTTTGAGTTCCTCGGCAAGCATCGCAGAAAGTCTTGCAACCTCCATCGAGTGAACAAGCGCATTCTGACCATAGCTCGTGCGGAACTTAAGACGTCCAAGAATCTGCAAGAGCTTTGGATCAAGCGTCGCCGTCGGCAAACCAAGATCAAACAAGGCATCTTCACCAGCCTTGCGGATATCAAGCGCAAGATCATGCTTTGCTTCATCAACAAACTCCTCAATGCGTCCCGGATGAATGCGTCCATCCGTAATCAGCTTCTCAAGTGCGCGACGTGCAACCTGGCGACGAATAGGGGAGAAGCCGGAAATCGTCACAGCGCCCGGAGTATCGTCGATAATAAGCTCACAACCCGTTAGTAGCTCAAGTGCTTTGATATTGCGTCCTTCACGACCAATAATACGGCCCTTCATTTCATCAGAAGGCAACACAACATGTGTCGTCGTGGTTTCAACGACATGTGATGAGGCTTGTCTCTGAATGGCGGTAGCAATCATCGTTTTAGCCTTAAGATCAATTTCCTCTGTGCTGACTTCATCGAGTTTGCGCATGCGTCCAAGTAGCGTTTCTTTGCTCTCGTCTTCAACGATGCTAAGCAATCGTTCAAGAGCCTGCGCCTGAGTAAGCGTAGCCGTATCTTCAAGTTTCTTTGTAACGGCTAGCTTAAGAGTCTCGACATGTGCATGAGCTTCTTCTAGACGTTTTTGTGTTGCTTCAATTTCTTGTTTTGATTTATCGATTTCAAGCAAAGATTGTCCAAAAAGTGTTTCACGTTCTGTTAAAGCGGCTTGTTGCTTTTTCAAATCATCAAAAGCGCGTCGTTCTTCCAAACGAGCATCTTCTAAGATCTTAATGGCTTTTTCCTTGGTTCGTGCCAATGCTTCAACCTGTTTTGCTTCCGCTTCACGTAGCATGACTTCTGCCTTGCGTGAGGCATCGTCTAGATTGTTTTTTGACTTCAAATCTCTCAAGTAATAACCGATGGCTGATCCTATTCCAATACCAATGATGGCAAAAAGAACTCCGATAGAGGTGCTTCCCATATATGCATAGAGACGCCGGCGCATATGGCGGCCAGTGCTTTCATCTTCTTCAATTGTTCCAAAAACAGGTTAAAAGTGATGATGTGACCGACTCCGCAACATGAATTGCTTCCGACGCAGTAAAAAATCAAGTAATGCTTCTGTGATACTAACCTATCAGAGGATGTGTTTAAGGGCAATATCCGGAGTCAAACCCTCTAGCGAAACAGCATCCTTCACATCAAAGTCTCCAACCTTGGTACGGCGCAGCTCCAGACAGTATCCACCGACACCAAGCGCTCTCCCAACATCATCCGCAAGCGATCGGATATAGGTTCCGCTCCCGCATTTCACCTGGAGCGACAAATCCGGCCATTCATAATTCGTAACAGATATCTTCTCTATACTGACTTGTTTTTTTGGTCGCATATCCTCCGTCGCCTTCCCAGCTCGGGCCAAATCATACAATCTTTTCCCTCCAATCTTCTTCGCACTATAAACCGGCGCCAACTGCTCATACCCGCCTCGGAATTGATCAAGCGCTCTCTCTACCTCATCCCGACCGAGCAGAGCGAGTGGAGGGGCCTTCGAGGTGATCACCCCCTCCGTATCAAACGTATCGCTCGTTGCTCCCAGCCGTATCGTCGTCAGATATTCCTTATCAACTCCAACTAGCGCTGTGAGTTGTTTTGTCCCTTTGCCAATTCCGAGGACAAGAAGTCCTGTCGCAAACGGATCCAGCGTTCCGGCGTGCCCAATCGCTCTGATCTTCAAAATGCCGCGCAACTTAGCGACAACATCATGTGAAGTCCATCCAACGGGTTTATCGAGCAAGAGAAGTCCATTCATAGGGTTATCAGATGTTTATACGCTTGACTTTGCGCTAAATCAAGCCTAAACTCGCCCACATGAACGTTACTGAATTAGCGCGCCGTCTGCGCGTCACTCCACAGCAGCTCCTTGCAAAAATGCCGGAGCTTGGTTTTGACGTCGGTGCTCGCGCCATCAAGATCGATGATCGTACTGCCGATCAAATTTACAAAAAGTGGTTGGAACATTCTCGTCGCGAGCGTTTGCGTGATCAGATTGTCCGCCAACAAGCCGTCGTCACCGCCGATGGTTCTGCTCCAGAAAATCGCGAAGTCACGCTACCTGCGGTGATCGCTGTTCGCGATTTTGCCGGAAAGCTCGGTCTTCCTGTTACGCGCGTCATTCAGCAATTGATGAAGGCCGGTATTCTTGCCTCGCAAAATGAGCGCATCGATTACATGACCGCAAGTATCATCGCAGAAGAACTCGGATACAAGCCACTTCCAGAATCTAAGGTAGAAGCAGAGATGTTGGCATCCGTAGAAAGCCAAGATCGTTTGAAAGATATTTTAGCTGGACAAGAAAAAGCGAACTTAAAAGAGCGACCACCAGTCATCGTAGTCATGGGTCACGTCGACCACGGAAAGACGCGCACGCTCGACGCCATTCGTAAAACGCATGTCATGGAAGGGGAGTCTGGTGGAATCACCCAGCACATCGGCGCCTACATGGTAGAAAACAAAGGCAAGCCTTTGACCTTTATCGACACGCCAGGTCACGAAGCATTTACCGTGATGCGTTCGCGTGGTGCAAAAGTTGCCGATATCGCCATTCTCGTCGTCGCCGCTGACGATGGTGTACAGCCACAAACAAAAGAAGCCATCAACATTATCCAGGCAGCAAAACTTCCGTTTATTGTTGCGCTCAACAAAATTGATAAACCAGACGCGGACGCAAACCGTGTTCTTGGTCAGTTAGCAGAAGTTGGCGTGAACGTTGAAGAGTGGGGAGGAACAGTTCCGATGGCAAAAATCTCAGCAAAAATCGGCACGGGCATCGATGAGCTGCTCGACCTAGTTTTGCTTGTCGCAGAAATGGAAAAAGAACGTATCGTAAGTAATCCAGATGCGCTTGCCGCCGGTACGATTATCGAGTCTCGCGTAGACAAGGGTGAGGGCCCTGTCGCAACAGCGATTATTCAGAACGGTACATTGCATCGCAATGAAGCCCTCGGCATCGCCGGTGTTGCTTATGGCCGTGTCCGTATGATGCGCGACTGGACAGGAAAGATTATGGACGAGGCAACGCCAGGAATGCCAGTAAGAATCCTCGGATTCAAAACTGCTCCAGCCGTCGGAGACATTTTGGAAGTTCCGCTTAATCCTCGAGATTTGGAAGTAAAGAAGACCAAGAACGTCTCACGACAAAACGTGGAATCACTCACTGCGACAAAAGCACAGCCAGTAGAGGGTGAGGAAGGAACAAAAAAGATCATGCTCAACGTCATTCTTAAAACGGATGTGCTTGGCTCTCTTGAAGCGATCCTTGGAATGACGGAAAAAATCAAACATGAGATGGTCGGCGTTGAGGTAATCCAAAAAGGTCTTGGTAACGTTACGGAAGGAGACATCGAGCGCGCCGCAAACGCCAAGCCATCAGTTGTCTACGGCTTCAACGTTATGCTTCCACCGGGCTTGGTACACAAGACTCGTGAGAAGGAAGTAGATGTTGTCTTGTACAAAGTGGTGTACGATTTGTTCGACAACATTGTCGAGCGTTTGAACAAGCTCTTGCCACAAGAAAAGATTATTACCGAGCTCGGTAACGCGGAAGTGGCCGCTATCTTCTTAACAGAAACCGGACGCATGGTTGTCGGTTTGCGTGTTCAACAAGGGAAACTCGCAAAGGAAGCAAAACTTCGTGTCTATCGTAATAATGAAATCGTCGGAGAAGGAATCATTGAATCGTTGCAGAGTGGTAAGTCTGCCGTAAAAGAAGTTGGAGCCGGAACAGAGTGTGGTTTATCTTTCTCAGGAAAATTAAAGCTTCTTGTCGGCGACCGATTAGAGGCCTACACAGAAGAGTCCAAAGCACGTAAGGTAGAGTCCTTCCGCTAGTCTTAATTTTTTCTATGGCACACATTTTTACCGAAGCAAATTTTCAAGCAGAAGTCCTTTCTTCACCAGTTCCAGTTCTTGTAGATTTTTGGGCAGAATGGTGTGGTCCTTGTCGTGTTCTTGGTCCAATTATTGAGGAGATCGCGAGTGAAGTCGATGAATCAAAATTGAAGATCGGCAAAGTGAATGTTGATCAAAATGCGCATCTCTCAACGGAACATCGTGTGCTTTCGATTCCAACAATGTTGATTTTTAAAGGTGGTCAGGAAGTAGGAAAAATCGTCGGTTCCATGCCAAAAGAGGAATTGCTTGCAAAACTTGCTCCATACCTCGCGTAACGCATAACGCGTATGCACAACACAATTATTATCGGTTCCGGTCCTGCCGGTTGGACGGCCGCTATTTATGCCGCTCGCGCAGATCTAAAGCCGATGGTTTTTGAAGGCTATGAACCAGGCGGTCAACTCATGACAACAACGGAAGTAGAAAACTTTCCAGGTTTTGAGCATGGGATCCAAGGTCCTGATCTTATGTCGGTGATGCGTAAACAGGCCAAGCGTTTTGAGACAGAAATTATTTCCGCAATGGTAGATTCAGTAAAACAAATCGACGGTGGTTTTGAAGTTGTGTCCAAGGGTCAGACATATCAATCAAAAACCGTCATCTTGTCGACCGGCGCAACCGCGCGTCGTCTCGGTTTGGAGTCGGAAAAAGCATTGTACGGCAATGGTGTTTCTGCCTGTGCAACGTGTGATGGGTTTTTCTTCAAAGGTAAAAACGTCATCATTGTTGGTGGGGGAGATAGCGCAATGGAAGAAGCGACATTCCTCACGCGCTTTGCAGAAAAAGTATTCATCGTTCATCGTCGTGAAGAATTTCGTGCATCAAAAATCATGCAGGAGCGCGTAAAAGCAAATTCAAAAATTGAGCTCATCTTAAATTCAGAAGTCATAGAAATTCTAGGTGTCGATGTTGGCCATGTAACTGGCGTAAAATTACGCAACACTGTCTCCGGAGAAACAAGCGAGATGAATATCGATGGCGTCTTTGCCTCCATCGGCCACGAGCCAAATGTTGCCCTTGTAAAAGGCCTCGTAGATCTCGATGAAAAAGGGTATGTAAAAACCATCCCAGGCACCTCACAGACCAATATAAAAGGTCTCTTTGCCTGCGGGGACGTCCAAGACTCCCGCTACCGCCAAGCCATCACCGCCGCCGGCTCCGGATGTATGGCCGCACTCGATGTAGAAAAGTTTTTAGCAGGGCACGAGTAAATAGGATATAATCTCCGTCATGAACATGGCGGAGATTTTAAAATCAGTTCCAGGAGCAGATCCTGTGTTTGTAAAAATCATGCAAAAAGTTCCGGAGCCACCGCATGCGTCGCGTAGCATGGTTCTTCAGCGATTGCCGGAATTGCATCGGATTTTTCTTGAAAAGAGAAGAATCGCAGCACTTGGCGATGAAAAAGCATGGCAGGAAATAATTAAAAAAGAAGCGGCATTAGTGCGGGCAATTCTATGAGTGAAAGAATGCCAAATGTAGAAATACCGAGCACCCAAGAGCGAATGGTTGCACAAGAAAGTTCATTATTAAGAGACGTAGCAAAAAGTCGCGCGGCACAATGGTTGGCGGCCGCGGCGATGCTATTAACGACCCAGGGTTGTGCTGGATTTATAAAATATCGTCAACAGGTATCTTCGGATATTGGATTTAGTCCAGGAATAGCTGAAGGTGGAAATTTTGCGGCTAGTTTTCGCGCAAGTTTTTCGGAAAAAACACGCACAGAACGTGTACAGATGGCAAGACGTGAAAATGCGCCAGAGTTATTACTTCCAAATGATTCACTGGTTCAGGAAACGCCAGACGGACCAATCCTGCGTGTAGAGGATCTTGGTGGTAGATGGTGGCAAGAAATACAGCCAAATGTTGTTTACACTGGGACAGACGGTTATCGATATGTGTTGCTAGGATTTACACGTGAAATACAGCGCCTAAGAGCGCATAATTCTAGCGCCCTGCCAGATTTTGAGTTGGTGTTGCCAACAGAAGCGCTGACTCCAGAGGCGCTTGCTCATGAATTACCGGTACGTTATGGAGTGCAAACGTTTCCGCACGAGTTTCCTCAGCAAGGCGGCGATCCAGGACGTTCTTCGATTCGCATGATAGGGCAAGAAGTCCTGCATGAGCCAGCGATCATTGGAGAACGAATGGAGACTGATTCTATAGTATATTACCTGGTACGATCTGAAGCCGAACACCAAGAGTAATTGAACCGATTGATTTGGCTCGCTCGAAGAAAATAACAAACGCCCCA
>CAIXDN010000037.1 GCA_903918235.1 Candidatus Uhrbacteria bacterium | reverse complement strand
CTGCTTCTCCAACAACAGAAAGACCAGAAAGCGCATACAAAAATACGCCAAAAGGCAAATACCATTCAGTAGAACCTTGAAACGATAGTCCACTAAAATGAATAACTGGTGAAGCGATAACAACGGCTAGCAATAATGCAGCCATTTTTGCAGCCGTCGCTAAACTATTGATTTTAGCGACGGTTTTTAATCCAAAAAGAACCGTACCGCCACCCACCATCCAAAAGAAGATCTGCCAAAATCCTACAGGCGCATGAATACCTACCGCGTGCATCAATACATCAACAAACTCTCCACCAAGAACAACATAGGCAAAAAGAGAAGCGACAATCTGCAGCGGGTAGGTAATCCTCGCAACCACATGAAAAAACGGATCCAAATGTCGATCAACAAGCCCCGTTAAACGCATCCGCCGATGCTCGTTCAGCAATAGCCCTGCTAAAAATAAATGCGTTGTCGTGGACGCGAAAGCCAACACCCAAAACAAAAGACTCCCCTGCCAAAACCCAACACGGGCAAACGCAGAAGGCAAACCAAAAATTCCCGCGCCGATAATCGAACCGACCATCGTAAGCGATGCCATCAAAATGGACCGGGCGCGACTCTTCATTACCCCAAGTATACACGATTGTAGCCCGGTCCCCATCATTCTTTGTCTTGCGTCGTAAAACGTATACTGCCTGCTCGGTTATCCCTGTCTTGCGTCTCATGTTCCGCCACCGTAAGGTAGCCTCGATATGTCCCAGCTTGAGCGCTTAACTCCCCAAAACCTAGAAGCCGAGCAATCTTTTTTAGGTTCCTTGCTCCTTGATAAAGACGCCATCATCAAAGTAGCGGACATGCTCCAGCCGGATGACTTCTACAGTGATAAACACCGACGCATCTACGAGGCCATGATCGACCTATATCGAAAGTCCGATCCGATCGATCTGCTTTCCCTCGGGAATCGTCTTCAAGAAAAATCGGAACTTGAACAGATCGGCGGACGAGCAGAGCTGATCTCGCTCGCGAACGCCGTTCCAACGGCAAGTCACGTCGTGCACTATGGGGAAATTATTCAAAAAAAAGCGACGATGCGTCGTTTACTGCAAGCCGCCGGAGAAATCACAGCTCTAGGATACGACCAAGCAGAGGATGTGGCCGTACTCCTCGACCAAGCAGAAAGCAAGCTCTTTAATGTTTCTCAAAAATTTCTTAAACGCTCATTCACACCAATCCGTGACGTTCTCTCGGACGCTTTTGAACGTATTGATGAATTACACAAACAAAAAGGGAAACTACGCGGTATTGCAACGGGTTATACCGAACTCGACAATATCCTCGGCGGTCTTCAAAGAAGCGACCTAGTCATTCTTGCCGCACGTCCTTCTTGTGGAAAAACCGCCTTTGCCCTAGACATCGCTCGCCTTGCCGCCACAAAAATGCACCTCGCTGTTGGGATCTTCTCCTTGGAAATGTCCAAGGAGCAGCTTGTCGACCGTATGATTTGTTCCGAGGCAAACGTCGATTTAGGGCACATGCGTACCGGCAAACTCAATGAAGGCGGCGACCATAACGATTTTGAACGCATTGGACATGCCCTTGGTGTTTTGTCAGAAGCTCCCCTTTTCATCGATGACTCTGCAAGCGCAAACATCATGGAAATTCGCACAAAAGCGCGACGTCTTCAAATGGAACACGGCCTCGATATGCTCGTCATCGATTACTTGCAGCTCATGGAAAGCCGATCAAAAAGCGCTGATGCAAATCGCGTGCAAGAAGTGGCAGAGATTACACGTGGACTAAAATCCATCGCACGTGAACTCAATATCCCCGTTCTTGCCCTTTCACAGCTTTCACGTTCCGTCGAATTGCAAAAACCAGCCATTCCTCGCCTTGCCCACCTTCGTGAATCCGGTTCCATCGAGCAAGACGCCGACGTTGTCATGTTTATCTATCGTAAAGCCTCTGATAGAAACTACCGCCCAGAAGATCTTTCACCAGAAGAATTAAACCTCGCAGAAATCCACATCGCAAAACATCGCAATGGGCCAACCGGCATGGTAAAGCTCTTCTTTGATGCCCCACGCGCCTCATTCCGCAACCTCTCAAGTCAAAATGCACCAGGAGGCCGCCAGCTCCCTCCCCTGCCTTCCGGCGGACAGCTCCCTCCTGGTGCGCCTATGGTAGGATCAGGTGTACCCTTTTGATCACATACTCATTAATCACTCTATGTTCAACAAACTCAAACAGTTCAAAGATCTCAAAGACAAAGCAAAACTCATTCAAGACATGTTGAGCCAAGAATCCGCAGAAGGAGAATCCGGTTGGGGCAAAGTAAAAATCACGATGAACGGCAACCAACAAGTCATCGACGTCGCCATCGACCCATCAGTCATGGATAACAAAGAAAAGCTCCAAGCCCTCGTCAAAGATGCAGTGAACGACGCCGTAAAAAAAGTCCAAACCGTCATGGCAAAAAAACTCAAAGAAACCGGCGGCCTCGACTTTGCGAATGAGATGGGAGAATTAATGAAATAAATGGCCAACCTTCCAGACCCAATTCAAAACGCCGCCTCAGCTTTCGACGGCCTTCCCGGTGTCGGACCCCGGGCGGCTTTGCGTTATGCGTATTTTCTTGTGACACAGCCAAGAGAAGTCGTAGAACGATTTGCCCGCTCTCTGCAAAGCCTTGCAGAAAAGATTCGTACCTGCGACACATGCGGGCAGTGGTCAGACCGATCACCCTGCAATATCTGCTCTGATCCAACCCGAGATTCGTCTATTCTTTGCGTGGTGGCCACTTCTCCAGATATACGCTCTGTGGAAGAAACCGGAGCTTTCAAAGGCCGATACCACGTACTCGGAGGCACAATCGACCCCATAGAAGGCCGTACCCCCGACACATTAACCATCAGACAACTACTCTCTCGCATCACACATCACCCTGATGTAAAAGAAATCATCCTTGCCCTCGATACGGATATTCCAGGCGATGTAACCTGTCTCTACATCCGCAAACAGCTGACTTCCATCCCAGTCAAAGTCTCCCGTCTCGCCCGCGGTCTCCCCACCGGCGCCGCCCTAGAATATGCCGACGCTCACACCCTAGGCGACGCTCTCAAGAATCGTAAAGAATCATAAAAAAATGTAGGGGCACGATATATCGTGCCCCTACATTTTTTTAAACCACCCGTTTATACAACTTTTGTGATCTTCACACGCGTGAAATGCTGACGGTGTCCTGAACGACGTGTGTAACGACTCTTAGCCTTGTACTTCACAACGCTGATCTTTGCTGCGCGTCCGTGAGCAACAACTTCTGCGGTCACTTTTCCAGCAACCATAGGAGTACCAATCGCAACTTTGTCACCCTCAAAAGTAAGCAACGTATCAAAGGATACGACTTCTCCTGGAAGAGCTTCCAATTTCTCGATGTTCACGACATCGCCTTCTTTGACGAGGTATTGCTTACCTCCTGTTTTGATTACAGCATTCATATATAGGTTTGAGATTGCGCGTAGCTTAGCGGAGCAGGAACAACCTGTCAACCCAAGAGATAGAACCAATTAACGATTAAAGGGTGCTAAGATTAGCACCCTTTAAAGGAGTCCGTTAATTGGCCGTTTTACATCTACTTACTTGTAAGTGCTTAACAAGCACAGAGAGTTCTGCATCAGAACGTCGAGAATTGCTCGGCGTAAGCAGAAGGACCTTGAGCGAAATCATGATTTCTTCAAAATCATCAGCATTTTGGCATTCCAAGAGTCGCATACCAAAAGCCTTAAAAGATTGAGGCCGACCTACCAATTCCGGCACAAGCTCCGTTATCGACTGATAGTGGTCAATCGCATTGGATAGAAAGAACATCCCAGAAAGCCGCTCCTGTAACGGAAGGGCTTTAGACGCTTGATGGGCCGCGTCAGACAAAGGGAGGATCCTGCAAGTCATCTCCAAAACCCCACATACCGCAGCCCTCTGAAGGGATTCATCTTTACGCCAATCCTCTTGCCTTGGCCATTCAAGATAATCACAGGAGCACGCTTTTGTGAGACTCTTAGCGAGAGCCTCAGGCGTAATCATCTCAAGGCTCAAGAAGCTCTCAAGAAGCTCCTGCAGCCTTCGTGGATAAGAGCGGTTAACATGCTCAGGCGATGTCATGAGATGCTTTACGGCATGAGCAAATGCTTTGCGAACGCGCCTTTGATCTACCACGGCATCTAACGAGAAGATCATCTCACAAACATCTTGCATGCCTTGTGGCGAAAGACCATTTGGCAGAACAGCTTTTGCATAAAACACCTGAAGAAACTCCGAAATAAATGAGCGACCGTCCATGCGCCACCTCCAAAGAAAATCTAGACGATTATTAATTAAATGTCAATGCTCTCCCCTACATGAATTCCATAGCGCTCCGCTCCGTCCGCTGTAAGTTCCAATACCGTATCTGACACAACACCGGGTTGATGCACCATCGGAATCCCTGCCGTAACATCAGGCGGAAGCATACGAGGCGCAATCTCCACAACGACACCATCCTTCAACCAAATCATATCAATAGGAAAATGCATATGATACATCCAAAATGAATGAATATCAACGTTACCCATAGAAAAAACCATCCCCTCATCATCTTGCATCGATAATCGATCCGATAGGCCTTGCTGTCTTTCCAAATCCGTTTCTGTTAACTCTAGCTTCAAAAGCTTATCGTGAACATAAATACGTTTATCTTCTGCAAACATTGGTGCAACCTGTCGCGCCTGAGAAGGATCGACCTGTGCATATCGCCAACCAATAAAACTCACAACAATAACAGCACTAAGAGCAATCGAGAAAAACAGACCCTTATTTTTGATCATATTTTTTTTGTGCAAACTTTCCCGCAACAAATGAAAGCGCAGCCGTAACAACCACAAGCATTCCCAAAACAACAACTTTTCCACGTGTCTGTAGAGAAAGCGCGAGCAGTCCACAAGCGAAAGAAAGTCCCCACATCACAAAAACGACCTGTCTTTGTGTAAGCCCAGCATCAAGTAACTTAAAATGTAAATGCGTTTTATCACCTTTAAACGGAGATGCGCCTCGTAAAATTCTTCCAACAATCACAAGTCCGGCATCAACAAGCGGTAATCCAAGAGCCATTAAACCCGTCGCCAATTTTGCACTTCCAACGATCGATAAAAACCCAAGACTAAAACCCGCAATCGTACTCCCCGATTCCCCAAGGAACTGTTTTGCGGGAGAAAAATTATGTGGCAAAAAACCAAGAAAAGCACCGCCAACGATAACCGAAAGCAAAGCAACCTCTGGCTGAAAAAATCTTCCCATCGCTAAACAAGCAATCAAAAAACTTCCGATAACCACTTGCCCGGAAACCAATCCATCAATTCCATCCATTAATTTTGTCGCATACGTGACAATCAGCATCCATGCAATTGTAGGAAAGGCAGTCCAGGGCAGATAATAAGCAGAACCATTTTCCCAATTCGTGATACGAACGATATGCGTTCCCGTAGCTACCACAATGACCGAAGCTACCAATGGAAACAACAGTTGAATTCCTGGATGTAAATCATACGTATCATCCAGCACTCCGCCAACGAGTAAAACGACTAAACCTAAAATAAAACCAAACAGACCAAGCGACCAAGGGATGAGCAACAGCGTAGCTCCACTGATACAAACAGCAATCCCCAACCCTCCTAAGAGTGCGATCGGTCGATCATGAATCTTTCTCCCGCCTCGAGGCAAATCCACAATCCCGATCTTTACCGCAAGGACACGCACCAAAAAAGCACAAAAAAAACTCGCTATTGCCACGCAAGTCCCAACGGTGATTAGTTCAACAAAAGTCATTAATTGTTATGATTTCACGTTAAGCCAGGATTGACAAATGTCACGATCTGTAGTCAAATAATATCGGAGAATAGCCATGGCCTACATTGATAATCGTCCAACATCGCCACCACCTCCAAACAATCCCCTCTTCATTGTCCAGCTCTTTTACCCAAACAACAAGCCGCTAGCAAAACAAGTCTCGCGGTACCTAAAAAATCACGTTCAGTCAGAGCACGACATGCTCCAAACCATTGAACAGGAGATTCTGGTAAGCGGAGTACACAATGTTCACGCCCACCTCATTATCGTCGGCGTTGACGAGTTCTGCGATCTCACCGAAGTCTTTTGTGGCGTGCATCGCTATTTCAACGAAAAAGTTCCAATCATTGCGCACCTTGCAGCCCCCATTGCAATG
>CAIXDN010000036.1 GCA_903918235.1 Candidatus Uhrbacteria bacterium | reverse complement strand
ATTTCCCATGATGCCGATTTCTTAAACGCATTCACCGAAGGCGTTATTCACCTCGATGTCTTCACGCACAAGATAGAACAATACGTTGGAAACTATTCCAACGTCGTAGAAGAGATCGCTGCTCGCGTTGAACGTGACCGCATGCAAAATGCGCGTTTAATGAAAGAAATTCAAGACCGTAAAGATAAGATCAACTTCTTTGCAAACAAAGGAGGTAAAATGCGTAAACTCGCAAGCAAATTGCGCGATCAAGTTGAAGAGGCAGAAGAAAACAAAGTCGATGTTCGCCGCGACGATCGCACGATACGAGACTTTTTGATTCCTGCACAAGAATACGTAGAACCTGTCGTAAAATTCACTTCAATTAAAATCATTCGCAACGGAGAGCCAGAACGTATCGAGCTCGATCTCACGCTCCGTAGAAAACATCGTCTCATTATCACCGGTCCAAATGGTATCGGTAAGAGTACGCTCCTCCGCGCGATCGCCGGACAAAACGATGAAGGTATCACCATTGGTGAAGGCGTAAAAATTGGCTACTACCGCCAAGATTTTTCGGGTCTCGATTTTGATCAAACTGCCTATCAATCACTTGAATCTGTCATGGAAATGCCAAACAACGAAGAACTACGCTCAGCCGCCGCCGAGTTCCTCCTTACAAACGATCTCCTAAAAAACAAAGTTGGCTCACTTTCCGAAGGCCAAAAAGGTTTACTTTGCTTTGCGCGATTCGTTCTCCAAAAACCAGCCCTCCTCATTCTCGACGAACCTACAAACCACATCAACTTCCGCCATCTACCGGTCATCGCAAAAGCAATCGAAGACTACAAAGGAACCCTCATCCTCGTAAGTCACGCCCCAGATTTCGTTTCCCAAATCACCTTCAACGAATCATTGGATCTTGGAAAGTTCTAACGCGCCGCGATACTTTCGCCCGCCAATCGTCCAGTAGCCCACGATGCCTGCAAATTGAATCCGCCCGTATATCCGTCGATATCAAGAACCTCTCCGCCAAAATAGAGACCAGGACAAATGGTTGATTCCATTGTTTTTGGATCAACTTCACTTAACTCTACGCCACCAGCCGTCACAAACTCATCACCGGATCCCCTACCTACAACGGTGAGCGGGATTCCTTTGAACCATGCGACGCAACGTAAAACATCTTTCTTGCCAATTTCCGCAGAATGCAAACTACCATTAATATTCAACTCAAATAATACAATCTCTGCCAATGACTTTGGAACAACCATCGCGACCACATTCAAAAAACTTTTTTTGCCAACCGTTGAAATCAACTTTTCTATCCGTTGTGCAACTTCCTCTGTCGATTCATCCGGAAACAAATCAATCTCAATACTCAATGGCGTCTTTGGATCATACTCTTCAAAAGCCACCTGAGCCGATAACGCAAAGACCGCAGGGCCACTCACACCTTTATGTGTAAAGATAAACGGTCCGGTAAAAGAATAACCCACCCCTGCCCTCTCTCCCGTAGTACTACGGGAAGGGGTTCTCCCATCAGAAGTCTCCCCTCGAAGAAGGGGAGATTTAGAGGGGTTATGAGCCCTCGCGCGAATTTCCGCTTTTTGAAATGATAAACCAGAAATAACAGCAGTCCACAATTCACGTGTATAAAATGCATTCAAACTTGGAGCAAGTTTCGTAATCGTATGCCCGAGCGAAGAAGCAAACGCATATCCGTCTCCAACCGATCCCGTCTGTCGATACGCTTGTCCACCCGTCGTTAAAACGACAACATCAACCTCAAGCTTATCACCATTCCTAAACTGCAGTTCAAAAACATCACCAACCTTCTGAATCGTCTCAACGGCATGGTTTAAGAGAACGTGCACATTTGAAGTCGCGAAGACGTTTTCAAATACACCGACAATATCTCTCCCATTATTCGATTCCGGAAACACACGCAAATCATTCTCAACCTTCAACGGGACGCCATGCGATTCAAACCAGGCATACACTTCTCCCGGAGGAAAATGATACATCGCCTTGGATAAAAACTTCCCACCACGTGGATACTTGGTAAGCACCGTTCTCACATCCTGAATTCCCGTCGTCACATTACATCGACCACCTCCAGAAATAATCACTTTCTTCCCCAATCCCTCATTCCTCTCAATCAGAAACAGCTCCGCTTGCGGAGCTGTTTCCAATATTGTTGCGGCCGCCATCAATCCCGCGGCCCCGCCTCCCACAATTCCGACGCGCATGTTTAGTAATCAGCTAAACGCTTAATCATCGGATGCTGCTGAATCTTTTCAAGAGCTTTTGCCTCAATCTGACGGATACGTTCACGCGTGACGTCAAACTCCTTACCGACTTCCTCAAGCGTATGTGAGACACCATCGGTTAATCCAAAACGCATTTCGAGAATCTTTTGCTCACGTGGATTCAAGTCCTTCACAATGTCAGCAACATAATCTTTCAATAGCTGTAACGCTGCTGCACGATCCGGCGTGACGTTTTTTACGTCCTCAATAAAGTCTTCAAGCGTCGAGTCCTCATCGTCATCACCAACCGATGTTTCAAGAGAAACGGTATCCTGAGAAATCTTGATAATGTGTCGAACCTTCTCCAAATCCTGACCCATTTCCGCGGCGATTTCTTCCGGCAACGGTTCACGACCAAGTTCCTGAATCAATTCACGCTCCACCTGCTGGAATTTGTTAATCGTCTCCACCATGTGAACCGGAATACGAATCGTACGACTCTGATCCGCAAGCGCGCGCGTAATTGCCTGACGAATCCACCAAGT
>CAIXDN010000035.1 GCA_903918235.1 Candidatus Uhrbacteria bacterium | reverse complement strand
TCTTGCAAGCCCTAGAAGACGGTCGCATCACCGACGGTACCGGTCGTCATATCCCTTTCCGTCACGCCTACATCATTCTCACATCAAATGTTGGTGCAGAATATCTCAATCGATCCGCACTCGGATTTGGTGGCGAGGTCGATGGATTTGAAAGCCTCGTTCGTGCACAACTGAAAGAACGTTTCCGTCCAGAGCTTCTCAATCGCCTTGACCGCATCATTGTATTTAAGCCGCTAGAATCAGAAACGCTCCGTGAAATTGTTCGTCGTGAACTTGATATCGTTCTTGGTCGCGTAAAGGAAGCACAAGATGTCGCTCTCTCCGCCGGCGACGACGTTCTAGACTGGCTAATGAAGCGAGACTTTTCTACGGATGAAGGCGCTCGCTCCGCACGTCGCATCGTAGAGCGTGAAGTGATGTCGCTCCTCTCAGAAATGCTGATCGAGCATCCAAATAAACGCAAAGGAACATTGAAGATCACAAAAAACGCCATCAAGGTTTCATAGAAATGGAAAAGCTCGTATGAAAGATATTCATACGAGCTTTTCATGATGTCACTAAGCGACAAGAACCATGAGAAATCCCCTTCGATCAAAGCCGACGGGAAAGTTCCCGGCGAGCCAGAGGTTAAAGAGCGGCTGAAATCGCTTTGCCGTTGTGGAACGATCAGCCAATTCTAGATCGATAGGAGTGGCTAGCGTGGCAAAAAACGAATCTTGGAGCAACGTCCTATAAGACGCAGGAAACGCTTCCCAGAAATCATGATCAGATCGAGCTTTAAAGCGAGGCGTGTGGAGTTGATCGAGCTCTCTTCCGAAAGACCACTCGAGTGAACGAGGGAATGAATCCCAGATCGAATACCAGATTTGGCTTGATTCTGAAACGTGAAAGGTCTGGACTCCTCGTAGATGAAACCAAAAGGTTGCTCGTTGCGCCTGTGACAAAAGTTCGGGAAGAGCGGGCTGTAGCGTCGGCTTCCAGTGACGAAATGTTTCAAGCACGCTCATGATCGCATTGCGCCTATCTTGAGGTTGACCCAAAAGAACCGATAGCTTGACCTGTTCCATGAAACACCTCTGAGTATCGAACGTGAGAAGCAGGAACTTATTATAATAAGAAAGCCATTTCGTCAACCCTTGCCACCATGGTAGAATACGCTCATGGCAGATGGCTCAAGCGCACCAGCAACACCTATACCGGAAGAAATTCCAAAGCAGGCCGTTGAATCGCCTAAAGTAGACGAAGCAACTTCCTCGCCTCAATCCGGAGATGACCAAGGTAAAGACGTCTCATTTGGGACGTTTTTAACCGTTGGATCAGCAACGACAAAATCGAATATTACAGTCACAGGTTACAATAGTCTCTCAGGAAAAGTAGAAGCATTGCGGCGCGCAGGTAACGGAATGATAAAAGTAGAAATTCCCTATGCAGAATATAAAGAGCTTATTAAGGCACAAAAAGCGAGCGATGTAGCCACAGGACGCAAACAAAAAAAGAATTTATCAAAAGCCATTCGCGGTTTCTATCGTAAAAGTGTTGCGATTGATGGAAAAAGTTCACAAGTCATTGGATATGATGGCCAGACCGATGAAGTCCTTGTAAATGATGAAAAAGGTCAACCACATTGGATGAAGTCTGGAGAGATGCTTTCGCGCACAGCTGTTTTTTCAACACCTGACAAGCCAGTAACCAATACAGCGGCAGCATCATCCTCCCAATCCACCCCATCAAAAACAAGCACAGCGCCACAAGAGCAAATACATTTACAAGCGCCTAAGACGGTTCCTGCAGAGAGCACAACTATCACCGCACCTACGGGAGTAAAACAGTCTTCAGAGGAAGATGACGATTACTCTATTAAAACAGAGGTCGAGAGAGAAACAAAGCCGGGTTCGGGGCAGCAGCACGCTCCAAAACTTCCATCAGCGACAGCAACCATCAGTGGAACCAGAGAAGCCTTAAAACAACAGCGCGCGAGCTCTGAAAGCGGTTCTGTTATTCAGAGTGCAACGGCGATCGTAGCGGCAGTAGCCGCAACGATTCCTTCTTCAAATACAAACGCTTCCGCAGTTGTTGCTGCAGCACAAAATACGCTCCAGCAATATGCGGTCTCTGAAGCAAAACGAGAAAATCAGTTGCATGAAATCTCAGGAAAAATAACGGAAGCTTCAGACCGGGTAAATGACCTTCAATTACGCTCACACTCAGCTTCCAAGGGAGGAAATATAGCGCAAGCACAACAACTACAGTCAGAAATGAAATCAGCACAAACGGAGCGTGATAGCTTGCTTCAACAACAGATGAATTTACAAGTCGTAACAATTAATGAAGAGTCGAAGGCACGTCAAATCGGAGAATCCGTCCAACAGCTAACGCCAAATAATGAGGGCGTTATTCCAGAAGAAAAAATAAAAAATGTTGAAAAAACTCTACCTAGATCTGTTCTCAAACCACCTCCCGCATTTAAACCATCGACCTCAATTCCAAAACCAAAAAAACCACAAGCTCGTCCATCGACGAACACATCGACGAACACAACGACGAATTCTGGCTCAAGGCCAGTTCAAACAGTAAAACCAGCCCTTCGCGCATTACCAATAAGCGATGAAGCAAATAGAGCAGTAGAATTTGGAGCGGGTCAAGAGCGCTCAAGAGGAGAATCCATGCAAGATAATTCAATCATGACAGATTCTTCGAGTGGAGAATCCATGGGTGCCTATGACATGGGACAAAAAAGGAGCGTTGCAATGCCAAAAATGCCGATGACACCATCACAAAGCACCATAAACGAACAAGAAGAACGCGAGAAACAGTCAGACGACATAGGCCAATCAGAAAAAGAAGGCCAAGACAGAATGTCAGCAATTCATCGTGGAACATCGGGAGAGCCAGATGAAGCCGGAGAAGGAGCTACGTCAATGCAGGAACCCACATCGGAATCCTCCGAATCTCAAGAGCCTTCAGAGCCATCCTCGCAACCTACGGGCACAGAAAGACAACAACAAAATCAGATGGCAACGGCTGCAAAAATCAATCAACAAAAAACAGTCGCGAAAAAGGAACAGGATGAAAAAAAGAAAAATAGAGACGAAGCCGGCGCCATGGAGAAGGCGGAATCCGCATCAAAGAT
Organism: Candidatus Uhrbacteria bacterium; assembly: GCA_903918235.1. GTDB lineage: Bacteria > Patescibacteriota > Patescibacteriia > 2-12-FULL-60-25 > 2-12-FULL-60-25 > CAIXDN01. The sequence goes on along the minus strand of CAIXDN010000035.1, from coordinate 57 downwards.
GCTAAAAAAAGCAAAGCTCTGGCGTACTCGGTTAATGGAGGCTTACGAAACAGCGGA
>CAIXDN010000034.1 GCA_903918235.1 Candidatus Uhrbacteria bacterium | reverse complement strand
TGTTGTTGGCGTTTCTACGGTTAGAGAAACGTATCGTGAATACCAGGTTGATCAGGAGATACGGCAAATGCAAGGACAGATTGAGCAATATGAAGGACGTAAACTGTCTCTTGTTGAGTTATTGACTCGCTTGGATTCCCAAGAGGCTTTGGATAAAGAAGCTCGTACGCGACTTGGGTTGCGAAAGCCTGGAGAACGTGTGATTATTTTGCAGGGGAGTAACGGTGTACAGGCGACTTGGCAAGATGAAGTTCAGGCTCAACCGGTGAATCAAATCGTTTTAGATATGCGTAGTAATCCAAAACGTTGGTTTGATTATTTTTTTCCACGCCCATGAATTCTCGCATGAAATTGTTGATAGGGAGCGGAACTGTGCTTGTTTTTGCGTTCGCGATTGGTGGATTGGTGACGAGTGTTTATTATTGGAAGCTTGAGAATCCATTTATTCGTTCTGTCGCTTCTTCGTTTCCTGCCGCAAATGTGAATGGTCGGCTTGTTTCTTATGGGACGTATTTAGAACATGTTGATGCACAGAGAGCTTTTTTATCTGGTCCGATGGTGGCTGATACGGGAGCTGTCCGTGAGATTACTGACTTGGAACGCAAAGAGGCTTTAGATCGTGCGATTCGTATTGAAGCTGTGGCTGGTTTGGCTGCCGATTCTCAGGTTGAGGTTACGCCACTTGATGTTGATCGTGCATACGATGATTTGGTGGCGCGCGCAGGAACATCCACCTCTCCTGCAGAGATACAGACTTTTTTGAAGAAGCAATTTGGATGGGATGAGACAGAGTACAAGAAATATCTGTTACGGCCTGCGTTTACGGAAGAGCTTCTTAGGAATAAGGGCGGAGATACGTTTGATGCAACTCTTCAAGCAAGAATTGATGGGGCGAAGCGTTATCTCCGATTTTAATCCTTGCCAAGCAAACAATGTCTTGATAATATCCTGCTCACATTTGAGAGTTGGGTAAGCTGCGTGCGGGTATCGTATAGTGGCTATTATGAGTGCTTCCCAAGCACTAGAGAGGGGTTCGATTCCCCTTACCCGCTCCAACGCCAAAGTAGCTCAGTTGGTAGAGCAATGCTTTCGTAAAGCAGAGGTCGCGGGTTCGACTCCCGCCTTTGGCTCCACGTAAAAAGCCTCCGCAAAAGCGGGGGCTTTTTTGTTGGCTTCACGTGGTGCAACCTTACTCAAAGAGTATTTTTCCGGCGGATTGGTCTATTGGGCCGCGACGACGTACGGCTACGGATTCTGCAAGACCAACACAAACGAATACAACGACCATGTAGGAAGCGGCCGCAGAAAGAAAAGGCATTGGAATTCCGGTGATGGGCATAAGGCCTAGGTTCATTCCAGCATTGACGGTGATATGAACAAGAAAAACAGCTCCAACGCCGATGAGCATCAGTGAGGCAAAATCATCTTCTGATTCATAGCCAAGACGGATTAATCGTACGAGAATGAGTCCAAAGAGAAAAAAAACGAATCAGATTCCGGCACATCCGAGCTCTTCTCCGATCACGGCAAAGATGAAGTCTGTTGATGCTGCTGGGAGAAAGCGTAGTCGTGCTTGAGAGCCTTCTCCGATGCCTTTGCCAAGCCATCCTCCGGAGCCGATAGCGATGCGTGCTTGAATGGCATTATAACCTGTGCCCCTAGGGTCATGCTCTGGGTCTAGAAATGAGATGACGCGTTCTTGTTGATAGTCTTTTAAAGCAAATGTCCAAGAAAAGCCCGCTACGGTTATAAAAATGATCGGTAAAATGACCCAGGCATATCGTGGCAATCCAGCAAACATTGCCATAGCTCCCCAAATAAGAAAGATGACCATCGCTGAACCAAAATCTGGCTGTAGAAGTACGAAGCCTGCATAGACAGCTGTCGCGAGAAAGCTCATACCAAAGGTTAGCCAAGAGAGCCGTCCTCGACCACGACGAACAAAAAAGGCTGATAGATAGATTACAAGCGTAATTTTAGCTATTTCTACGGGTTGAAATGACAGTGAGCCGATACGAAACCAGCCTTGCGTTGAGTTGATGCGCACCCCAAGAAAAAGTACGGCTGCTAATAAGGCTGCACCGATTACGTAGAGCGCTAATCCATAGGATCTGAGATGGCGATAGTCGACAAAAATACAAAACAGAATTGCTGCGACGCCGATTCCAAAGGTGACGAATTGCTTATGAAACAAGAAGAGATCGGCGGGTTCTTGTGAAACGCCAATTCCATAGATCGCGACTAAGCCAACGGCGGTTAACGTAAATGTTGCCGCAAGAAGCGTCCAGTCGAGTCGTTCAAAGTATTCCCAGATTCGAGCCACGAGGTGAGCTTACGGAAAGTATGCTTTTGGATCAAGGATATTTACGTCAGCGGTGATTTCTGTGCGTGTAATTCCGTTGAGGTTGTCAAACCAGTTCACGGCAAAAGCTTCATTTGATCCTGGTTTTACTTGCTCTTTGCTTACGGTTGTTACTCCGACGGGCGTGTTTCCCTGATAAAGGATGATCGTGAGGTCAACGTTCCAAAATCCATAGGGGCTTGGATTGTTGAATATCGTTGAGGTTTGACCTACAAATTGCGTGCCGATTTGAAGATCGCGTTTATACGTTGTATTTGTGAAGGCGAATTGTAGCCGATTCTGCGCAAAGGCTGTGTAATCGAGGTCTACGGCTTGCGGATCGATTCTATGCCATCGGATATCGTCGATGATGAGTTTTGCATTTTTTGATGGGGCTTCTATGCTGGATCCGAGCTCTGTGATGTAGCGTTGTTTATTTGGCAGGATATAGCTTTGATGTGAGTTTGTTGCTTTATCTCCTACAAGGAAGTGATAGGAAAACTCGGCCCACCAGGTTTTGTTTGTATTGGAAAGTTGTGCGAGAAAGTCTTTGCGATTTCCAGAGATTAAAAACATTTTTACATCGCTGGGGATAAGGGGAAGTGGTGTCGAGGATTGTATTCCTGATGCAGCTAGTTGGTTTTGTGCGATTAAACCTGGAATACGTGCTTCACGAGGATAGGAGATGATATATGCGTCGAGGAGCGACCATAGGACAAAGCCCCAAAAGATTACATTGAGAACGATGAGGGTGTTGCGGATAATCGATGATACACGCGCACGATTACGAACCCACCAATTGGCGAGCTGTAAATCTTTTTCCGTCATTCCGGAACCGATGATATATTCTCCAGGCATGGGGTTATTTTAGCACTCTTCTGAAGGCTTGACGAAAGCATTGGATCGCGTTGTCTTTTTATGCTAATCTCCTGTGGACTTTTATGGCTAAAACTGAACCGAAAAAGAAGATAACTAATGCCTATGGTGCAGAGCAGATCTCTGTTCTTGAAGGACTGGATCCAGTTCGTAAGCGCCCTGGAATGTATATTGGATCTACGGGTCCTGATGGGCTATTTCATTTGCTGCGTGAAACCGCTGACAACTGTTTTGACGAGGCGATGGCAGGCCATGCAGATGAGATTGTTATTAAACTTTTACCGGGTGATCGTGTATCTGTTACGGATAATGGTCGTGGTATTCCGGTTGATATTCACAAGCAGTATAAGATTTCTGCGCTTGAGCTTGTTTTAACGAAGCTTCACGCTGGTGGAAAATTTGGTGGTGATGAAAGTGGTTATAAGATTTCTGGAGGCTTACACGGTGTTGGTATTTCCGTGGTGAACGCCTTGTCTGAAAATTTGGAAGTGATCATCGAGCGCGACGGTGGAATGTTCCGACAGGAATATAAGCGAGGTAAGCCACAAGGACCGGTGAAGAAGATCGGAACAAGTCGGAAACATGGAACAACGATTATTTTTCAACCAGATAAGGAAATCTTTACGGAGACGACGACTTTTGATTATCAGCGTGTTCTGGATCACTATCGTCAGCAGTGTTATTTGACGAAGGGTATCAAGCTCGTGGCTATTGATGAGCGTGAACAAGATCAGCATGATGCGTATGCCTTTTATTTTGAAGGCGGTGTCTCTTCTTATGTTCGACATTTGAACCATAAGAAGCAACCAAAGCACGAGAATATTTTCTTTGTCGAGAAACAGGTTGATAAGGCGGAGATTGCCATTGCTCTTCAGTATACGGAAGATTATATCGAGACGTTGTATGCGTTCACGAATAATATTATTAACCCAGAAGGTGGTACGCACGTTCAGGGATTCCGTGCCGCATTAACGCGCGTGCTTAATAGCTATGCGCGTAACAAGGGGTATTTGAAAGAAAAGGATGATAATTTGACTGGCGAAGATGTACGTGAAGGTATGACGGCGGTTATCTCTATTCGTTATCCTGAGCCACAATTTGAAGGTCAGACAAAAGCAAAGCTCGGTACTCCGGAAGTTCGTGGTGCCACGGAGTCCGTGATGGGTGATGCGCTTGCGATGTATCTTGAGGAACACCCGAAAGATGCCGAAGCAATTCTTGCAAAGTGTGTGTTGGCACAACGCGCTCGTGCTGCCGCCCGTGCCGCTCGTGATACGGTTTTACGTAAGGGTGCTTTTGAAGGTTTGACGCTTCCGGGTAAACTCGCTGACTGCTCTAATCGTGATCCGCAGATGTGTGAGCTCTATATTGTCGAGGGAGACTCTGCCGGAGGTTCTGCAAAGATGGGACGTAATCGTGATATTCAGGCGATTCTTCCATTGCGTGGAAAGATTTTGAACGTGGAACGTGCACGACTTGATCGCATGCTTTCTAGTGAGCAGATTAAGAATCTTGTTATTGCTCTTGGAACAAATATTGGTGAGATGTTTGACATGGCAAAGTTGCGTTATCACAAAGTTGTCATCATGACAGATGCTGACGTGGACGGTGCACATATCCGAACATTGTTGCTTACATTGTTTTATCGCTATTTCCCTCAGTTGATTACGCACGGACATATCTATATCGCTCAGCCACCATTGTTCCGTGTCGCGAAGGGTAAAAATGTGAAGTATGCGTTTAGCGAGGTGGAACGTGATGTTCTTGTAGAAGAATTTGCAAAATTGAAAGAGGAGAAGGAAAAACTCAAGAAGGGCAGTAAGACTGAGGAAGAGCAACAAGAAGAGACTGTTGAGGAGGGTGGAGAAGGGGAGGAATCCGTCCAAAAAACGGTGAGTGGCGTTTCTATCCAGCGCTACAAAGGTCTTGGAGAAATGAATCCGGAACAGCTTTGGGAAACAACGATGGATCCGGCTGTTCGTATGATGAAGATTGTAACGGTTGAAGACGCAGAGAAGGCAAATGAGATTCTTGATATTTTGATGGGCTCGGAAGTTGCTCCTCGCAAAAAATTTATCCAGACGAATGCGAAACATGTAAAGAATTTGGACGTTTAGTTTTGTTCGAGTTAGTATAAGAATATATGAGTCTCCGACAATCACGACTGATCGTCGAATGCCCTCATTGCCACACGACTTATACAGAGGAGACGGTAACGTTGGTGCGTGATGAGGGTGAGCGACAGTTGTTCCATTGTGCCTGTCCGTCTTGTAAGCGATCGATGATCGCATTTATTCGAGATCATGAGGGGTGGATTAGCACGATGGGTGTTGTGACGGATTTGGATGCAGCGGATGCTGTGCGACTAGCTGTGCGTAGTCCTGTTGATGCGGATGAGTGTATTCACGCATATCAGTATATCAGTCAACAGAGCCAAAATCTTTGCCAAATACTCTTAAAGCGTGCCCCTTGACGGAATCAGGCTTTTTTCGTATGATTTAGTCACTTTTTTTTGACTATGAATTACGCATTATCCGCCAAGCTTCGAACCAAAATGGGCCGACGCGCAAAGACTGAACTTAAGGACTCGCGCGTTCCTGCTATCATGTATGGTTCCGGTTTGGTTAACCAGGTTGTTTCCGTGCCTCGCTCAGAATTCTTAAAGGTGTTTAAGCAAGCTGGTTATTCAAGCTTGGTTGATATCTCTATTGATGAAGCTGCTCCAGTAAAAGCTGTTATTAAAGAACTTCAGGTTCATCCATTGACGATGGAGCCTATTCACGTTGATTTCCACCAGGTTCGTATGGACCAGGAGATGGAAGCGGTTATTCCTCTTAAGTTTGTCGGAGAGTCAAGTGCGGTTAAGGCTGACGCTGGTACACTGATCAAGTCGCTTGACGAGGTTGAAGTCCGTTGTCTCCCTGCAAACTTGCCTCATGAGCTTGAGGTTGATTTGTCACTTTTGGTTAGCTTTGAGGTTTCTATTTCTGTTGGCGATATCAAGCTTCCAAAGGGGGTTGAGATGGTTACGGATACAGAGCTTACAATCGCCACGGTTTCACGTCCTCTTACAGAAGATGAATTGAAGAAGCTTGAAGAGAACCAGGCAGGTGATGTTACAACGGTTAAGTCTGAAGCTGATCTAAAGAAAGCTGCTGACGAGGCTAAGGCTGCAGCGGAAGCCGCGGCAAAAAAGTAAATTACTTCCCATGAATCCCGAGATTTTTCTGGGATACGCAAAACGGTTTCGATGGCAATTAGCCATCGGAACCGTTTTTGTCGTTATCCTCTGTGGTTTTGTATTGTGGATGGTTTTTTCTGGTGCAACACGTAAGCCAGTTATTGTACAGGCTCCGGTTATTATTGAAGTACCAACTTCAACTGAAGCGCTTGTTGCAAGACGATTAGATGGTGTTATGGTCGATCCTTCTATTGCAGCGCTTGCTCCTCGGGCTGTGATGATTGAAAATCATCCGGATGCGAGACCTGTATCTGGTTTGTCAAAGGCATCTATTGTGATCGAGGCTCCTGTTGAAGGAGGAATTACCCGTTATATCGCATTCTTTGCTGCTTCGACGACGATTGAGCAGGCGGGTCCGGTGCGCAGTGCTCGTCCTTATTATGTTGATTGGGCCAGTGCTTGGAATGCTTCTTATTTTCACGTTGGAGGAAGTCCAGAGGCTTTGGATAAGATCAAGGGAATGTCCGGATTTATCAATGTTGATGAGTTCTTTAATGGAAATAGTTTTTGGCGAGACTCATCACGCGTGGCGCCGCATAATGCTTATACGAGTAGTGCCTTAATGGATAAGCTCTTACTTAAGAAGGACGCGGCGAGTTCTATGGCTCCGCTTGCTTGGCATTTTCAGGATGCAGTGAGCTCTACGGATCGTGGTGATGTGCCTACGTTTCGGATTCCGTATGGAGGATCGTTTAATGTTCGATGGGATTATGATCAAGAGCGTGGTGTGTATGTACGTACATTGTCCGGAGCAAAGCAAAAAGACCGCGATGGATCCGCTGTGGAAGCAAATAATGTCATCGTGATAAAGACAGAGCAAAAGGTTCTTGATTCTTATGGACGATTAAGTGTGCGAACAACGGGGAGTGGTGATGCTGTCGCGTATCGTGATGGGAAGAAATTTGTGATGCGATGGAGACGTTCTCCTGGTGAGCCGATTCGTTTTGAGTCTACCGATGGAACTGAGTTTGTTTTTACACGAGGCCAAACGTGGATTGAAGTGACAACAAGCGATGAGATTTTTGCAGGTTTGGGCAATTAGATCGATACTTCCAGAAATCGTTCGCGTCCACATCGATCTTGGTGAATGCGGATGGTGGCAAGCGGAAAAAGGCTCTGAGCAATGTCTCGGAGCTTTTTTGCTTGTGGAGGATCGAATTCGAGAAGGAGGGTGAGTAGGGAGTAGGAAGTAGTGAGTAGCTTGGCGGATTGTTGGAGGAGATGTTCATTGAGTGCGAGACCTTTGTTCTCCGCAAAAAGTGCTTGAGCGGGTTCAAATCTTGTGACGCTTTTTGGCATGATGCGTTTATCGGATGGTGGGAGGTAGGGGAGATTGGCAATGATGATGATTGGATCTTGTTTTGGAATCATTGAAATGAGTTCCGTGTGAAGAAGGGATCCTTTTGTAAAGTAGACATTCGCATGTAATCGTTTTGCATTCTTTTTTGCAACAGATAATGCGCGGAGAGATGTGTCACTCGCGAGTACATGTGCTTTTGGTTTCTCCAGAGCTATCGTTGTTGCAATCGCGCCTGATCCTGTTCCGATATCGATGATTGTGAGGTGGTGTTTACGCTCCGTTCTGCGGAGCGCGATTTCAATCAAATCTTCTGTTTCCGGCCTTGGAATGAGTACGCGCTTATCGACAAAGTAATCGCGTCGATAAAATGGAGCGGAGTTAAGGAGATAGGCGAGTGGCTCATCTTTCAGACGACGACGAAGGAGCCGGTTTAGTTTCCAACGTTGGATAATGGAGAGCGTTTGGTCTTCATGTGTCAGAAGCCATGTACGATCTTTATAAAGTGCACTACACGCAATCCATGCGATGTCTTGATGTGCGAGATCTTTATCTTTAAGAACACGCGTTAAGCGTTTTTCAGCGTTATTGAGCCAGGTGGAGAGAATCATGTTTATTTTCTCAAGAGTCCGCCCCATTCTACCAGAGTGAAGCCATTACGTTTTGGCGTTGTGATCGTCGGTTCAGTGATGGAGATTTTTTCTGCGAGAGGGCTCCAGTCCATGAAGATGCGAATTTGTGTTTGAGGAGCTGGTGAGACATTGAGAGGCGCTGCCTTGCTCCAGTCGGATGTTAAAAAGGAAATACGATAATATGGTGCACCGTGGAATTTTGGAACCCAGAAGTCCATGAATTCTTTTGTCTCGGTTGGATTCAAGCCGTATTTTGGAAGAGTCGTATTTAGGAAGCTCGTGACATCGCCGTCTTTTACGATGAAACCTTGTTTTGGTGTTGTGTAGCTTACGCCTGTACCTTCCCAGAAGAGGGAACCGTATGTTTTGCCGTCTTTGTATGAGAGGGAGCCGTCAGGTTTTGCAAGGACATTCCATCCGTTACGAGGATAGGTTGGTTCGCTGACGGTGACGTTGATTGTTGAAGGGAGACGCACGGAGATGTTTGTTTCTTTTTCCGGGTAGAGGTAGATGACGGGTTTGCCGCATTCTGCAACAGATCCAGATTTATCAGATACGTATGCTAACCATGCCCCAAATGAATTTTTTCTGACAAAGAATGGTACAGGATATAGTTTGAGATATTCATGCAGTGAAGGTTTATTGTCTACGTCGCTGTAATCAGGGAACCATTGATCATATCTTTGTTTTGCAAGAAAATTGTTTTCCATGTCTACCGGAGCGTAGATTTTTTCACCATTTGCAAATGTGCCCACTGTCTTTAATGAGCCTAGTTGCTCTGAAGTTACCGTCGATGAACCGCCACCGCATCCGCTTGAAAAAACCGGGTCAGTGTAATATTGAAGTGTTGAAGAATTTGATACGGACCATTGAATGTTTCTGAGTAGGCCTTCATCAAAATTATCATAGTAAATCGCGCCCCGTCCGAATCTGTCAAAAGCAGATGCGGTCGCTGGGCCGGCTGACGATACGGATCCAAAACTATATAGTTTGATGCCTTCTTTTGAGGTTACAAACGATTTGTAGACGGCAGATTCTCCGATTGCGGAGAATTCTAAGCAGTTAGAGTCTTCGTTAAGCGTTAAGGAGTTGCTTCGTTTCACGATGTTCCCATTTGGTAATGTTAGTTGTTTAGGAAAATCTTGTTCGCTTAGTGCTGGTAAGTCGTCATTCAAAGGCAGGATGATTTGTTTGTTCGGAGACAGAGCGAATGTCTTATAGACTGGCCAGGGCATCATTTCGTATTCATCATAGGCGTGTGCTCGTAAGACACTCCAGCCTGGATACATAGAATTTTTGTTGGAAAGTTTTCCAATGATGATTGTTTCGGTTTCTTTGACCGGTGCGTAAGCACTTGTATTGGGCAAGGAGTTTTTTATATAGTAGTCAACCAGGTCTGATTTCAAAAGTGTTGGTTTGTCATTCCAGATGATATCAGATTCTGCGATTGAAGTTGGCTGATTGTAATTTGGTGTAGGTTCTGGTGCAGGTGGTGGAGTTTGGATTTGTTGGCTTAGTTTATTGTAGGCGTCTTGAAGCGACTTGTACGAAGTGTTTTGAACTGCTTTATATTCAGTAAAGGATTTTTTGGATTGTGTGTCAGCTTTTATCCAAAGAGCGTATCCGATCAATCCGGAGATAGCGGCACCGATCACGAGACCACCGCCGATAAAGAGCCAGGATTGTTTGTTGGGCATTTTCATATGTGAGAATTATAGATGTTTTTCTACTTCTTTGATAATCGTGTTCCAAGTTCCGTCTTGTTTCCAGGTTTGTTGCAGTTGATTGCGTTGTTCTCGTGGCATGAATTTTTGATGATTTCCGTCATCGACAAGAGGAATAATGTTAATAGAACGGGTTCCATCGGTATTGATGACGGCGGAAATGGCAAGGTTTGGGTATTTTGTGAGGGGTGGTCGAATTTCATCTTGGCCGTAGTAGAGGCGGTCTTCAAGGGTTGGAATGCCTGTCGGAGCAAAGAGGACGGTTTTGCTTGATCGCTTGGTTTTGATTTTTCCCGGTGAAAAGGTTGCGAGGATGTGGCTTGTCCCCGCGTCTTCTACGACGGCTTGAAGGATGCGGAGAGAGTTTGTATGCGCTTGAATGCGTACGTCGCCGAGGTTGAGTCTTTGTGCGAGATCGAGGATGACGTGCATGGTGCCGGGGGAATCGATTTCAATTTTTTCTGTGGATTCTGTATCGAGGGTTTGTATGGCGTCGATGGTGCGAGTGTCGTGGAGATCGGCGAATTCTTCTGGGAGATAATGTGACATGTCGATGCTTGCGATGACGGCCGTGTCTTTATCGGTGAGTTCTTTTTGGAGGGCATCGGCAAGGGCGATGAGTTCTTTGGGTTTTGCATCGATGCGAATCGTGATTGGGATGATCGCGGTTCCAGGCATTGTTTGATCGATAAGGGGAATGAGTCCGCTGATGCTGTGTTCGCGGATGAGGATTTTAGGATTGAGTGAGATGGCTGGAACTTGCGATGTGAGATCGGTGACGGATTGTGTATCGTTTGGAACTTGTCGATCGGTGTAGATGTAGTCTTCTTTGAGGGATGTGAAGGATGTTTTGCCTTGCGAGAAATGGTCTGGTGCGATGAGGAAGATGCGTTTTGGTTTTGGCTCTGGCCACGAGGCGAGAAGTGAGACGATTTCACGTGTGGCGACTAAATGGTGCGGGACAATGGCGAGGCGGGTGCCTGGGGGAATGTCGTTGTGCTTTTTTGTGGCGAGGGCGGAGGGGAGGTGGCTTAAAAGGAGTAGCTCTTCGGGGAGTTGCTGAGTGGTAGTCGCGTTTGAAGGTCTCTCGACTGCGCTGGTGCTTCGCTCGGGAAGAGGTGCGGTGGTGCAACCAGAGGCGGTGAGGGTGAGGCAC
>CAIXDN010000033.1 GCA_903918235.1 Candidatus Uhrbacteria bacterium | reverse complement strand
TCAAGGAGCAGCTTGCGGAAAAAGAATCAGTTCTAGAAGCAATTAGCGCCTCCTGGAGCGAAGCACTATTGAAGTTGCCAAACATCACCCATCCAGATGCGCCGATTGGAAAAACAGATGAGGACAATAAGGTGATCGATACCGTCGGAGAGATCAGAACGCTTGAGAATCCTCGTTCTCACGTTGAACTTGCTCAAATGCACGACCTAATCGATTTTGAGCGTGCGGCAAAAACAACAGGCGCAAAGTTCTACTTTCTAAAAGGCAAGCTCGCTATTCTTGAGCAGGCGATGATTACCTGGGCGATTCGCGAGATGTCTGCAGAAGGCTACTTGCCGATGACAACGCCAGACATGGCTCGCGATGAGGTTTTAGTAGGTGTTGGTTTTAACCCACGCGGACCTGAAGCGCAGATTTACTCAATACAAGACACGGATCTGTCCATGATTGGAACGGCAGAGATTACGCTCGGTGGTTATCACAAGGATGAAATATTGGAAGAATCCGCATTACCAATCAAGTTTGCAGGAATCTCGCATTGCTATCGTACAGAAGCCGGCGCCTACGGTCGCGAGTCATATGGACTCTATCGCGTACACCAATTCTCAAAAGTAGAGATGTTTGTCTTTTGTGCACCAGAACAATCAGAAGCAATACACCTAGAATTAAAACGGTTAGAAGAACGACTCTTTCAGAAACTTGGCATTCCCTATCAAGTCGTCGACATTTGTACCGGAGATCTTGGTGGTCCTGCCTATCGCAAATTTGATCTCGAGGCATGGATGTGGGGGAGAGGCGAGGGAAAGGGTGGATACGGTGAAGTGACATCTACGTCAAACTGTACGGACTACCAGTCCCGTCGGTTAAATATCCGATTGCGCCGCAAGGATGGAACCATCGAGTATGTCCACACGCTGAATGGGACAGCAATTTCCTTGGCGCGTGCCTTAATCGCAATTTTGGAAAATCACCAGCAAGAAGATGGATCGATCAAGATTCCAGAGATACTTGTTCCATTCACCGGCTTTGATAAAATCGGTTAAAAGTCATGAATCCAAAGACTTGGATAGAAGTCTCAGAATCGGCCCTGCGCAGCAATGCGCAGGCCTTTTTGAACCTCACAGACAAAGCAAGGGTTATGGCAGTTGTGAAGTCGAATGCCTACGGACATGGTCTTGTAGAATGTGCGCGTATTCTCGCAAAGGTTGGCGTACATTGGTTTGCAGTCGACCACATCGATGAAGCGCTCACGCTCAGGCGTTCCGGAATTCAAAAGCCGATTCTCATCCTCGGCTACACGCCGATACATCGACTAGGGGACGCAGTGAAAAAGAATATTTCTCTTGTCGCATATAACGCAGAAACAATACAAGCACTCGGAAAAATATCAGGCGAAGTCAAGATTCATCTTCCGATAGAAACAGGTCTGACACGTGATGGAATTTCCCTGGCAGATCTCCCAAGAATGCTCGAACTAATAGGGGAATATCAAAATATTTTGATCGAAGGCACGTTTCTTCATTTTGCGAATATCGAAGATAGCACATCTCGCACATACGCCGATCACCAGCTATCGGAATTTAAAAAAGCGCAAAAGATTTTTTCTAAATACGCCATTCACCCAAGATACAAACATACCGCATCAAGTGCTGCATCCATTTTGTACTCAGACACGCATTTTAATCTATTGCGTGTCGGAATCGCGATGTACGGACTCTGGCCCTCAGAGAGTGTTCAGAGCTCGCAAAATCGAGCGGGTAAACTAAAGCTAAAACCCGTCCTTTCATGGAAAACAGTGGTCGCACAAGTGAAGCAGGTAAAAAAAGGAACGCCGATCAGCTACGGTCTTACGGAGCGAATGCCAAAAGATGGAACGATAACCGTACTGCCGATTGGCTATACAGATGGATTTGATCGTGTCGGAATGTCACGGAAAG